>CAJIZW010000066.1 GCA_905181985.1 uncultured Paracoccaceae bacterium
TTGCTTTCATCCAATCAATAATAGCAACTGTTCCGTCTGTTGCATCTGCTTCTTCATCTCCAGTCAACATTAACACAAGGGCACCATCAAATATTTGTTCTTCAGTGACCTCTTTTGCAGCAATTACAAAAGCGGCAACTGCTGTCTTCATATCTGCTGCACCTCGCCCATATAGAAATCCATTCTTGATTGTCCCACCAAATGGATCGCAAGACCAAGAAGAAACATCCCCTACTGGAACAACATCAGTATGACCATTAAACCCAAAAGTCCTTTTGTGGTTTTTTTCTCCCCATCTGGCAAAGAGATTGCAAATTCCACCTCTATCTACCCTAAAGCAGTCAAACCCTGCTTTTAACAATTCGCTTTCTACAATTTCTATTGCACCATCATTTTTGGGTGTTATAGAGCGACACTTTATTAGCTTTTTCGAGAGCTGCAACACATCCGAATTCACAACCATTTTTTCTTCCTTTAATCATAAAATGCTGTTGTTTGGGATACTATAACAGCATTTTCATCTAAAGCCTGCTTGATAAGTAAATGCTCGTCCTCAGAAATATCATGCCCTTCAGCAACTCTTTCATCGACACTCCCATACCCGGTAACATTCAATGGAGATAACCCTGCCTTTTTAATAACTGTCGTTGTTTCCCTCACGGCCTCTTCCTCAGTTACCCCAGAGGAATAACACATCAGTGCAGCTCCTGTTGATTTTTTTGGTAATCCATCATCTTTTTTTCGACCAACCTCTACTAAAAGAGTATAAACCGAATGTTTTTGATTTTTCTCTACCTTGCTCATTTAAGACTTCTCAATATGAGTAAAAATATATTTAATCTCTTAGAAGCTCATTAATAGCAGTTTTTGAACGAGTTCTTTCATCAACTCTCTTAACAATAACAGCACAATATAAATTTATTCCATTTCTTGTCGGCAAAGATCCAGCTACCACAACTGAGTATGGGGGAACTTCTCCATAAAACACGTCACCAGTCTCTCGATCAACTATCTTTGTTGATTGACCAAGAAAAACTCCCATACCCAAAACAGAACCTTCTCGAACTATACACCCTTCAACTACCTCTGAACGTGCACCAATAAAGCAATTATCTTCTATAATAGTTGGTCCCGCCTGCATTGGCTCCAGAACTCCACCTATTCCAACACCTCCTGAAAGGTGAACATTTTTTCCTATCTGGGCACATGATCCAACAGTAGCCCATGTATCAACCATCGTACCTTCATCCACGTAAGCACCCAAATTTACGAAAGAGGGCATTAGTACTACCCCGGGAGCAATATATGCAGATTTTCTTACAATACAGTTAGGCACTGCTCTAAATCCAGCATCTTTCCAATTAGTCGCCTCCCAGCCCTTAAACTTACTATCCACTTTGTCCCACCATGAACTATTTTGGGGCCCACCTGATTGTATTTCCATGTCTTGAATTCTAAACCCCAGTAAAACCGCTTTTTTTGCCCACTGATTCACATGCCAAGAACCATTTTCACCTTTTTCAGCAACCCTTAATACACCGCTATCTAACGCATTCAAGGTCTCCTCTATAGCTTCCCTAGTTTCACCAACAGTTGTGGATGTTATTTGATCTCGAAACTCCCAAGCGTTTTCAATTGCGTCTTCAAGTTCTAGATTGGACATAAGTAAAGCCTTCATAAAAGTTAATTCTGGGTTAAGGTTGCAGCCTCTATAAACCGATGTTCTGCTCGTTGCAAACTAATCGATCGTTAAAATTTCACTACAAGCTTTTGGTAAATCAGACAATAAAATTTCGGCTCTCGGTTGAACTTTAGGTCTTGACCGTTTTAGAGGTGGTGGATTGAATATTTTTTTTACCCAGTCCTCTGCTTCTAAGCAACCATCCCCTGATGGTGGTGGAAATTGACTACGGCAACCTTCGGCACCCTCAGGGCAGTTAATTCTAACATGGAAATGATAGATATGACCCCACCAAGGGCGAACCTTTCTTAACCAGTCTCTATTTCCTTTTTCATCTCTACACATTTTTACCTTCGCTCCTGGAAATATAAAAATTCGTGCTACATTATCATCTTTTGAAATAGCTCTAATAATTTTATGATGCGTTTTGCTCCACTGGTTATTGACCATCGCCCCATTCATTTTTGACATGGATTGCGGTAAAACTTTTTCACGCTCCTCAATCGTATAATTAAACTTTAATTTTGGCATTAACCAAATATCTGCATCTAACCCTAGCTGATGCGACCTGTGGCCGGATAACATTGGACCACCACGAGGTTGAGATATATCGCCAAAATATAATCCGTTCCAACCATACTCTTTTGCCTTTTTACTAAGGTTTGTTAATGTTTTTACTAGATTTGGGTGTCCCCAATTCCTATTTCTAGACAGTCTCATAGTCTGCCATGTAGCTCCAGTCTCTGGTAGCTTTACTAAACCGTCCGCGCACCCACGAGCATAAGAACCATAAGGCTGAGCAGGCCGATCTGTAGCAACTAATTGTTTTCCAAAAAGGTACTTTACAGGTTCAGAAAAACTAATATCTGACCCCAAAACTACTACAAAAATTATTAATAATGTAGTGAATCTTGTCATGTTCATCACGCCTGACCTCTTCCTTTTTCGTTAACAAGTGTTAATAAAATAAGACCAATAACAAATAAACCTATTATAGGTAGAACACCAATTCTTTGGCTTTGAAAAACATATGTAAAAAGTGAAACTAATAGTGGGGCTAGAAATGCTGTAGCTTTCCCTGAAAATGCGTAAAGGCCAAATGCTTCTGTTATTTTAGATCTGTCGGCTTGAAAAACTAACATAGTTCTGGAAGCGGATTGAACAATTCCACCCGCGGCTCCAAGTATAATTCCGCAGAAGTAAAAGGCGCAGTCAGATCTACTTAAAGTGCCAAGAATTTCATTTCTTGAGAAAGTAATTCCAAAAATAGAATCCGGGGTAATCATTACAATAGAAAATGTAGTGGCGATAAGAGTAAAGATACTTAATTGAATAACTTTTTTTGATCCAAATTTGCTATCAGCAATTCCACCTACCCATGAAAATATTGCCCCCGAGATCAGTGCCAAAATTCCAAACACTCCAATGTCAGTCACAGACCACCCTAATACGCCATATGCATAAATCCCACCAAAAGAATATATCCCATTAAGGGCATCTCGGTAGAACATTGAAGAAACAAAATAAGTAAAAAGACTCCGGTTTTCTCTTAATTTTTGAATAGTATCTAAGACCATCATAATAGCAGTAAAAAGATGTATACTGGGCTTCGGACTCTTCGTAGGGGGCGAACGTACATATAAAAAAAAGGGAATCATAAAAAATGCAAACCATATCGCGGTAAGCGGTCCTATTGCACGCGTCCCCTCTCTTAGGTCAGGATTTAAACCTAATGCCGGAGGCCTTCCTAAAATCGTTACCCCATTACCATTTTCAGCAAAAAACAATAGTGCTATTATGATTGCCACCAATCCGCCAACATATCCTATCGCCCAACCACTTCCAGATATACGACCTAACTTCTCTAAAGGGGCAAGTGTTGGAAGAAATGCATTCGTAAGAATAGTTGCAAGCTCCATACCAAAAAGACCAAGCGAAAAGAGTGTAAGAATCAATATTACATTTAATGTGTCTGGAGTAGCAAACCATAAACCTGATGCTCCTACAAAATAGCAAACTGAAAAATAACATATAAATTTTATATGGCTTCTAGAATTATCAGCAATCACTCCAAAAATAGGGGCACAAACAGCGATTAACAAACCTGATATTGCTAAAAATATTCCCCATAAACTTTGAGCATCAGCAGCAGCCGCTTGCTCGGAAAGTCCAAGATTTATTTTTTTATTTGTCACAATTTCAGCGAAGTATGGGGCAAAGATAAATGTCAAAAGGAGTGTACTATAGGGTTGAGTGGCCCAATCAAACATCATCCAACCAAAAATGCTCCTACGACTTTTTCTTTTGTCCATATTAATTTCTCCATCAGAAACTTATAATCAGTTTTTGTTATGTTGGTGGCCACGGCCTTTCTATTTCACTCTCAATCCACGTTTTTACCCAATTGGGAATCTCAGGTTTCACTAAGTTCTCTGTTAAAGCAGAAATAGCTTTGACTGGGGGTACGATACCTTGATCACTTGCGATCGCAGCCCTTATTAAGACATTTGACGTTGGCACTCCAGACCGCCACATAGATTGGGTTAAGTATAAGAATTTCTGATCCCATGAAACTATACGAGATCTTACCTCAAGCTGATCAAAAAGATTTACCCTACGTCGATACCTAACAGAGGATCCTGCAACAGTTAAACGCCAGTTATTATCCTTTAAAATTTGAATAAGTCCCACACGGTTTACTAATGTCACCCGACCTAAATCAAAAATTGTTAACGTCCTGCCATTATTAAGTTCAAACCAAACATCTAAGTCCCAAGGCCAACAAATATGTGAAGATATATATTCATCTAAAAAACCTTGACTGTTTTTTTTACCATATAAAAGAAGCTCTTTGGTCATACGAAAAACTGGATACATTGAACTTCTCCTCACAAAAGCTATTATTAAATCTAAAGAATTAACTTTTGTAGCCTCTAAATCTAGAACACATACTTGCACAGTTTGAATAGGAACAGTAGTTCTCAATTAAAGAGGTTTTTGGAGAAAAAAAATGATGTCTATATATCAAATATTGATGCTTTTAATTGGAGCTGTGAGAATGCTTATAATACTACACTTTATTATGAGTTGGTTAATAAGTTTTCAAATTCTAAACCTCCGTCAAAGGTTAGTTGGACAAATCTGGTTAGGTCTGAATCAAATCCTAGAACCAATTTATCGACCAATCAGGAGGTTCCTTCCTGACACTGGAACATTAGACCTTGGACCAGTGATTGCACTTTTAGGTTTATATGCATTAGAAATAATTTTAAATAATAATATCCAGTTCTTTATAAATTAAAGATTACACATAAAAATTTTAATGCACCTACAGGTCAACATTACATTCAGATATCTACGCTAAGGGGACTATAATATGAATCTCACAGTAACAACTCACCAAGCGGAAGAAGATGTAAGAAATGAACAACTAAAAATATATGTAAATGGTAAAATTGTTCCCAAACTAGAGGCAAAAATTAGTGTTTTTGACAGCGGGTTTATGTTGGGTGATGGCGTTTGGGAAGGGTTAAGGCTTTACTCAGGAAAATGGGCTTTTTTTGATGAACACATGGATAGACTTTTTGAAGCCATTAAGGCTATTGATCTTGATTTTAAGCTGAACAAAAAAGATATCCTTGCCGCTCTAGAAGAAACCCGCTTGTCAAATGGTATAGAAACAAACGCGCATGCTAGATTGATGTTAACCCGTGGCGTTAAAACCCGTCCCTTCCAACATCCCTCCCTCAGCCAATCAGGTCCAACCTTTGTTATAATTATTGAACACTCAGCTCCAAAAACACCTAGGCCTATAAAACTTGCGACGGTTCCTCATATTAGAGGACTTCCAATGACCCAAGATCCAAAGCTTAACTCTCACTCTAAACTGAACTGTATCCTCGCCTGTATCGCAGCAGAAAAAGCTGGAGCAGACGAGGCCTTGATGTTAGACATAAATGGTTTCGTCAACACAACAAATGCATGCAATTTTTTTATAGTAAAAAACGGAGAAATCTGGACTTCCACAGGTGATTATTGCATGAATGGTATCACGCGAAAAAAAGTTATCGACCTCTGCAAAGAGAATAATATAACCATTCTTGAAAAAAACTTTAGTCTTGTAGATACATATAGTGCGGACGAGGCTTTCTTGACTGGAACCTTTGGAGCTCAAACCGCTGTATCAAATATCGATGGGAGAGATATTGGGACTGGTAAAATGGGGCCACTAACAAAAGAAATAAGAAACCTATATTCTTCTTTAATAGCCCGTGAAATAAAATGAAAATAGCAGCATGGTCAGGACCACGCAATCTGTCAACCGCAATGATGTACAGCTTTGGATCTAGGTCTGATACTATTATTTCTGATGAGCCTTTTTATGCCTCATATCTAAAAACAACTAAGCTCGAACACCCCATGAGAGCTAAAATTTTAAAGTCCCAGTCAAATAATCCAAACGAAGTTGTTGAATCTTGCAATAGTCCAATTCCACTAAACAAAGATCTTTGGTATCAAAAGCATATGTGTACTCACATTTTAGACAATATTTCTTTAACGTGGGCTAAACAATACACCAACATATTTCTTATTAGACACCCCTCTCGAGTTATTCGCAGCTATGAGTTAAAACGAGAAAACCCTACTCTTGATGACATAGGATTCAAACAACAATTAAAAATTTTTAATAACTTGGGCGGAATAGTTATTGAGAGTAGCGACATATTAAAATCACCTGAGAAAGCACTGAGAACACTTTGTAGACATATTAATATTAAGTTTGACTCAAAAATGTTATCCTGGCGTAAAGGCGGTCATAAAGATGAGGGCGTGTGGGGTCAACATTGGTACAACGCTGCTCACTTAAGTTCTTCTTTTGGTCCTCCTGAAGGACCCTTACCAAAACTACCCAAAAACCTTACTAAACTTTATAAAGAAGCAATACCCATTTATGAAAAACTATCATCTCATAAAATTAAAATTTAATGTTTAGCTATGTATTCCGTTTGTTACGCATCGCAATAAGTCTTAACCTTAACGCATTTAACTTTATAAAGCCTGCGGCATCTTTCTGATCATAAGCACCAGCATCATCTTCAAAGGTAACGTGCTCTTCTGAATAAAGGGAATAATTTGACCAACGGCTAACAGTCCGAACCGCTCCCTTATATAATTTTAAGCGCACGTACCCAGTAACATATTCTTGGCTTTTATCAATTGCTGCCTGCAACATTTCTCTTTCTGGACTAAACCAGAAGCCATTGTAGATAAGCTCTGCATACTGTGGCATCAGTTGGTCTTTTAGGTGAGAAGCTCCACGATCTAATGTAATTTGTTCTATTCCTCGATGTGCCTCTAAAAGAATAGTTCCTCCAGGTGTTTCGTATATTCCACGAGACTTCATTCCAACAAAACGCCCTTCAACAAGGTCTAACCTACCAACCCCATGCCTACCTCCAATGGTATTCAATTCTTTTAACAAATTTGCTGGAGACAGCTCCTTGTTATTTAGTGAGATTGGGTCACCTTTGCAAAAACCAACTTCAATAAACTCAGGTTCATCAACAGCTTCCTCAGGAGAGATCGTACGTTGATAAACATATTCAGGAGCTTCCTTTGAAGGGTCCTCTAACACTTTTCCTTCTGAAGATGTATGTAAAAGGTTTGCATCTACAGAGAAAGGGGCTTCGCCTCTTTTATCTTTTGAAATTGGTATTTGATGTTTTTCTGCAAACTCAATTAATTTTGAGCGACTAGATAAATCCCACTCCCTCCATGGAGCTACAACTTTGATATCTGGATCAAGAGCATATGCTGATAATTCAAATCGAACTTGGTCATTACCTTTTCCTGTTGCACCGTGTGCTATCGCATCTGCACCAACCTCATGAGCAATTTCTATTAACCTTTTAGATATTAGGGGTCGAGCAATAGAGGTTCCTAAAAGATAAAGACCCTCATATAATGCATTTGCCCGAAACATTGGAAAAACAAAATCTTTAACAAATTCTTCCCTAATATCCTCAATATAAATGTTTTCAGGACTTATACCGAGAAGCTCGGCTTTTTTTCGAGCTGGGGCTAGTTCTTCTCCCTGCCCGAGATCGGCAGTAAAAGTTACAACCTCACATCCATATTCGATCTGAAGCCACTTCAATATAATTGAAGTATCAAGTCCTCCAGAGTATGCTAGAACAATTTTCTTTGGCGTAGCCATATCCCAAACTCCATAACGTAAATTAATTATCAGATATATTTACCAAAACCCAAACACAAGGCCGACAACCAACCAATTTTACCAAAAATTGATAAAGTTATTTATATTCTGTTCTACACTGGTACTCTGTTTTGTAATCTACGATTACTTTCTCTCTCTTTCGACTATTAGCTTGTGAACTTCCGCCAAATAACGCACCTAACAAAGTCATAGCTTTTTTTCCACTGCCCTTACCGAATTGGTTTCCAGCGATCCCTCCAACGGCCGCACCAGCAACAACTTCTCCAGTAGAAGCAGGCCTATCTAGGATGCCATAAATTGGAACCTTAACATCTTCACAAATCTTTACAGGTTTCAATATTACAGCTGGCCCAGTTAATGATTGGCATCCAGCTATTAAAACTACACTAAATAATATGAACAAGTTTTTCATTTTTTTTCCTCAGTTACGGCTACAACTACAACTACACTTTTATATTAAAACAGTCACGAACAAATGTTACATCTCCATCGTTCGCTAACAGTTTACCAGCAACGGTTGGTGACATCCAAATAGCCATATGTTCAGACTCTAACGGCTCATGTTTTTTAATTACTGGTTTTGCTTTATAAATGTGACATATTTTCTCCGCCCATAAATTATACTCAGGCATGTAAGTAAAGCGCCGGTAGGCACCCAACTTTATTGGTTTGGATATTATCCAACCAGTTTCTTCTAAAATCTCTCGATGAAGAGCATGCAGAGGTTGTTCACCTGGATCAACACCTCCACCCGGCAACTGTACTTCCTGACTTGATTTCTCTTGATGAGTTACCAGTAGATTATCTTCTAAGGAAAGAATTGCGTATACTCCAGAACGAACTTTATACACTTTATCTGATCTATAGCTCTCTCCAAAACGTCTAATCATAGTAAACCCTTAAAAATCAATAGAACATACAGACTAGAAGATGTTGCTGTAATCTCACTAAACATATATGTCGGCTCTTAACACATAAAGAAAGCTAAGAATTTGACTAAACATGCTTCCAAAGGAAATATTGTTCTCCCATTTCAATTAGAAAGACCTAATGTCAGGGGAAGGTTCACTCGTCTCGACTCTGTTATCGAAAATATCTTAGAGCAACATAATTACCCCAGTATTGTAGAGGCTCTTATTACTGAAGCCACCATATTAACAGTACTAATAGGGCAGATGGTAAAATTGAACTGGAGACTATCTCTTCAAATTCGAGGGGATGGCCCAATTCGCTTGATTGCTACAGATTATTACGGGCCATCGAAAGAAGGTCTCCCAGCCCAAATTCGAGCCTATGCAAGTTACGACAAGGAAAAAATCGATATAAATTCTGACCCATTTACACAGATTGGAACGGGGTATTTCGCTGTAATTATTAATCAGGGTAAAAACATGTCTCCTTATCAAGGTATCACTCCTTTATCTGGAGGAAGTCTATCTTCTTCAGCCGAAGCCTATTTTTTTCAATCAGAGCAAATACCAACAAAATTTTGTATTAGCTATGGAACAACCCAACTTCCTCTTGAAAAGCTTAGCTTACGTGCAGGAGGCATCATGCTTCAACATATGCCAAATGCGTCACCACTTATTAAACAAAAACCTTCTCCTCAATCAGAAGACTTATTAAAAGAAATTAACCCCCTTGATGAAGGTTTAAAAGAAAACTGGGCAAGAGTTGGTATACTTCTTGATACGATTGAGGACCTTGAACTTATCGGACCTAGCTTATCATTTGAACAGGTTCTATATAGACTTTTCCATGATGAAATTATTCAAACATCTAACTCTCAAAGCGTAAACTTCGGTTGCACCTGCTCTGAAGATAAGGTTAGGCAGAGTATGTCAATTTACTCGACTAAAGATTTGAAACATATGACAAAAGCTGATGGTTCATTAACTGCTGATTGTCAATTTTGTGGAGCTCATTATATACTTGACCCAACTACTTTAGGATTCGAGGTTCCAAACAGTGAACTCAGCTAATCAGGTTTTATTA
>CAJIZW010000067.1 GCA_905181985.1 uncultured Paracoccaceae bacterium
TGGTTTCTTTGAATTTCGTTTATATCTTCAACTAAAACCGGTGCCTTAGATAATTCACTAATTTGTTGTTCCATCAAAGTTGTCGCATTAATAATGGTGGCTCCAACTTCGCTAGCCCAGAGATGTCCTAGATGCGTTTTTCCTGAGCCTTCAGAACCAACTAAAATTAGTTTCCGTGAGGGCCAATTAATCCAGTCCTCAATTAAAGATACTGCACCTTGGTTTGCCTGAGACACAAAATAATTATCTCTATCAAGAGTTTCTTTTTTTGGAAGAGAAAATGATAATTGATTACTCATCTAATCAGTCTAAATCTAACTCGTTATAAAAATCTGTCTTTTTATAGCTGTTAATTGAAAGACGTAGTAGAACACCAATTATTGCAGCTATTGGAACAGCAACAAGTAATCCTATAAAACCAAATAATAAAGAAAAAATAGACAGAGAAAACAAAAGTGAAACCGGGTGCAAACCAATATTTCTCCCAATAAGTACCGGTGAAAGAATATTACCCTCAACAACCTGCCCAATCAAAAATATTAAACCAACAGCCATTATCCAAATGGGATCATCCCAAAATTGAGTTATTGCAAGAACTATTGCAATACCGCCTCCAAAGATAAATCCAACATATGGAATAAGTGAAAATACACCTGCAATAATTCCTACTAAAAGAGCAAATTTAATTCCTAAGGACATTAACGCTACTGCATAATAAATACTAAGGATTAAACAAATAAATAACTGTCCTCGTACAAAACTTGCCAGCGTTTTATCTATTTCTATAGCAATATTTTTTACATCAGAATTATATTTTTTTGGTACTAATCCAATTACTTTTTCAATTAAAAGATTCCAATCCAATAAAAGGTAGAACGTTACTACAGGAACAATCAACAAAAACGTAAATGTATTGACTATTCCCACTGTTGAAGTGACTAAAGCTTGAGCTAAATAGGGTCCTTTGGATTCTATTATTTTACTAAAACCACTCAAAGATTGGTTGAAAATTGATGTTTTGTTCTGCAAAGTTGGAAAATTATTAAGAAAATATTCCTGAAAGGCTAAAATATACTGTGGGGCACCCTTAAACAATTCTAATAACTGTTGAAAAACGATTGGAAAAATAAATACTACTGCAAAAACCAAAATACTCAAAAATAATAGACAAATTAAAATAACAGCAAACAGTCGCTTTATCCCTAACTTCTCTAAACGATCTGCTAAGGGGTCTAATAGGTAAGCTATCACGCTCCCAACTATAAAAGGTGTTAAAGCATCTGAAAAGTACCAGAGAAAAACAAATAATCCCAACAATATCATTAACGCGTATTTAAATTTATTCTGAGAAAATAATCCCATTAAATATCCTTAACAGTATTTTTATTTTCGACCTTTATTAGTCTGAATTAAGTTTAGTACAGCTCGAGCAGCATCAGGAATATTTGTACCGGGCCCAAAAATTGCCTTAACTCCTTTGCTGTAAAGAAATTCGTGATCCTGTTGAGGAATAACACCTCCACAAATTACAATTATTTCAGATGCGTCATTTTCATTAAGAGCCTCTATTAACTTGGGTGCAAGAGTCTTGTGGCCTGCCGCTTGAGAACTAATTCCAATGATATGAACATCATTATCTATGGCGTCTTGAGCCGCTTCAGCTGGCGTTTGAAATAAAGGGCCAACATCAACATCAAAACCAATATCAGCAAAAGCCGTAGCAATGACTTTGGCGCCTCTATCATGTCCATCCTGCCCCATTTTTACCACTAAAATTCTGGGTCGCCTACCTTCAACTTCTACAAAACTCTCAATAGAGTTCTTTATCTTTAAAAAATCTTTGTCATTCGCATATGCGGCGCCATAGACCCCAGATAACATACGGTTCTGTGCTTTATGACGTCCAAATGAAGCTTCCATAGCCATACTGATTTCTCCTACCGTGGCTCTTGCCCTCGTAGCTTCAATAGCAAAATCAAGTAAATTTCCTTTTCCTGATGAGGCCGCTTTCTTAAGATTATCCAAAGCCTCTTCACATGTTTTTGAATTTCTTGATTTCTTAACTTGCTTAAGCCGCCTTATCTGTGAATCTCGTACAGCAATATTGTCTACATCAAGTATGTCCACGATAGTCTCTTGATCAGGCTTAAATTTATTTACCCCAACAATAATTTCCTCGCCTCGGTCAACAGCTGCCTGCCTTTTCGCTGCAGCTTCTTCAATTTTCAACTTTGGCATACCTGAGGCTACCGCTTTCGTCATACCACCTAATTCATCAATCTCTAAAATTAACTTCCATGCTTCTTCTGCCAAGTCTGATGTCAGTTTTTCAATATAATAAGATCCAGCAAGCGGATCTATGACCGTAGTTACTTTAGTTTCATTTTGAAGAATTAACTGAGTATTTCTAGCAATACGACTTGAAAAACTTGTTGGTAACGCCATCGCCTCATCAAAACTATTAGTATGAAGAGATTGCGTCCCTCCTAAAACTGCACTCATAGCCTCGTAGGATGTTCTTACAATATTATTGTATGGATCTTGTGCCTGCAACGATACACCAGAGGTTTGGCAATGTGTCCTAAGCATTAAAGACTTTTCGTTCTTTGGGTTAAATTCTTTCATAATCCTATGCCATAAAAGCCTTGCCGCTCTAAGCTTTGCTACTTCCATAAAAAAATTCATACCAATTGCAAAGAAAAATGATAACCGATCTGCAAAAGAGTCAACATCCATACCCCTCTTAATGGCAGCATTTACGTACTCTTTTCCATCTGCCAAAGTGAAGGCGAGTTCTTGGACTAAGTTTGCTCCAGCTTCCTGCATATGATACCCTGAAATAGAAATTGAGTTAAACTTAGGCATTTCCTTTGAAGTATACTCAATTATATCCCCCACAATTCTCATTGATGGTTCGGGAGGATAAATATAAGTATTTCTTACCATAAACTCTTTTAATATATCATTTTGGATCGTGCCTGATAAATCAGATTTACTTACACCCTGCTCTTCTCCTGCAACTATAAAAGAAGCTAAAACTGGAATAACAGCTCCATTCATGGTCATAGACACACTAACTTTATCTAGAGGAATATTATTAAATAATATTTTCATGTCTTCTACACTGTCAATGGCAACACCGGCTTTACCGACATCACCTTCGACACGTTCGTGGTCACTATCATATCCTCGATGAGTAGCTAAATCGAAAGCAACTGACACACCTTGCTGTCCTGCCTTAAGCGCTTTTTTATAAAACTCATTAGACTCCTCAGCAGTAGAAAAGCCTGCATATTGCCTGATGGTCCAAGGCCGACCCACATACATTGTTGTTCTTGTTCCCCGAACAAATGGTTCATCACCTGGGATCGACCCCAAATGAGGAAGATCGTTCAAGTCTTCTTTAGTATAGAGTGGAAAAATAGGAATACCCTCCGGACTAATCCAAGTTAAATCTTCAATATTATTTTTAGAAGATTCAGCCTTTAAATTAGCTTCCCATTTCTTCTTTTCTGACATCATATTCTTAGTCCTCAAAAGTTATCAAAAAGATTTTACACTACTCTTTAAGTTTTGTCCTCGTTATTAGGTACTTATATTTAATAAAAAACTTCTATAGATAGAAATCTTAGGAGATTTCATGAAATACCTTTTATTAGTTTCTATAATGTTATTCAACTTTGGCAAAGCCACTGCTGGAGATTTAAATAATCTATCAATTATAGATTTAAACTCCTCAAATAGCTCTTCTATTAGTTTAAATGATTTTTTATGGCAAAAGAGAATAGTTATTGTATTCGCTGATAATCCGGAAGATCCAAACTTTGTTAGTCAAATAAAGCTATTACGCACCAGACCCATTCAACTTTTGGAAAGAGATGTAATCATCTTTATCGATACAAACCCTACTCCAGCCAACTTGATAAGATCAAAACTTAGACCAAAAGGGTTCTCTTTTATATTAATAGCCAAAGACGGAAAAATTTCTCTACGTAAATCTAGGCCCTGGAATATCCGCGAGATTTCTAGGAGTATTGATAAAATGCCACTTAGAAAGCAAGAAATAAAACTACTTTATAAAAACTGACCAAAGACATCTAAGTTTCTTACTATTACTCAAACTCCATAATTAACTGATCTACTGAAATACTTTGGTTGACTTGAGCTAATATAGTCTTGACTACCCCTCTTTTTTCAGCTTTTAGCGTATTTTCCATCTTCATGGCCTCAATAGTACATAGAGTCTGTCCTTGCTCAAACTCATCACCCTCCATTACATCAATTGACGTAACTAAACCTGGCATTGGGCATAGTAAACTTTTTGATGTATCCATATCTTTTTTTTCTAACATCAATAAAGACATCTGCACTTGCCTGGATGTTTTCACTTGGACTTTTAAGTCTGCCCCTCTAAATCTAACTCGATATCCGCCAATTATATTGTTGACCTTTAACGAGTAATTTTCTCCGTTGATTATAAACTTTACCAAGATATCTCCAGGCAACCATTTAAAATTTACTCGTTGTGTTTCTAAATCTGCATACTGAACCAACACTTCATTTTTGTTTTTTACAACCTTTACTGGGCTCTCAACGCCCTGAACAGACACCTGCCAATCACCTCCAACAACTTCTAAAATATCATTAACTCTACCAGAAATATTTGATTTCCTAACCTCGTTAAAAATATGTATTGAAACAATCGCCGAAGATACTAACCGAAGCTCATCTTCCTCTAACGTTACTCCAACAAAGCCTCCTTGATACTCGTTCTCAATAAAAGCAGTGGTAATATCACCGCTAATAAACCTTGCGTGACCCATAACTGCCGAAAGAAATGGTAAGTTATGACCAACCCCCTCTATCTCAAAATCATCTAAAGCATCCCGCATGAGTTTTATTGCTTCTGGTCTACTGTTTGCCCACGTGCAAAGCTTGGCAATCATTGGGTCATAAAAAATCGAAATCTCACCACCTTCTGTTACCCCCGTATCATTTCTTATAACAAGTTCAGAAAGTGTTAATTCATTTGGGGGTCGGTAACGAGTAAGACGCCCTATTGATGGTAAAAAATTTCTATAAGGGTCTTCTGCATATAATCTACTTTCAATAGCCCAACCATTTAGCTTTATATCATCTTGTACGAATGAAAGCCTCTTACCTTGAGCTATTTTAATCATTTCTTCTACAAGGTCTACTCCAGTAATAAGTTCAGTAACTGGGTGCTCCACCTGCAATCGAGTGTTCATTTCTAAAAAGTAAAAGTTTTTATCTTTATCGACTATAAACTCAACTGTTCCAGCACTAGTGTAACCCACAGCCTTTGCTAGCTTACAAGCCTGCTCTCCCATTTTATTTCGAGTTTCTTCATCTATAAAAGTGGACGGCGCCTCCTCTATTACTTTCTGATTTCGTCTTTGGATAGAGCATTCTCTCTCACCTAAATGTAGAAGGTTATTATGACAATCACCTAAAATTTGGATTTCTATATGCCGTGGATCTACAATATACTTTTCAATAAATAGGCGATCATCCCCAAAAGAATTTGAAGCTTCATTTTTTGAGGCGTAAAATCCTTCTTCCACCTCTTTATCATTCCACGCAACCCTCATGCCTTTCCCACCACCACCAGCACTTGCTTTTATCATAACAGGATACCCAATTTTTTTTGATACCTGCACGGCCTCCTCAACATCTTTTATTAGACCGATATGACCAGGAACTATACTAACCCCAGCTTTTTTTGCTAACTCTTTAGAGGTAATTTTATCACCCATGGATTTAATAGCTTTTACAGGAGGACCTATAAATATTATTCCTACCTTTTCTAAAGCTCTAGGGAATTTTGGGTTTTCTGATAGAAAGCCATATCCCGGATGAATAGCCTCAGCACCAGTTTCTTGTGCAGCCCAAATAATTTTTTCTATTGAAAGGTAGGATGCGCTAACTAGAGCTGGACCGATATTGATCGCTTCATCAGCCATCTGAACATGTAATGAATTTAAATCAGCATCCGAATAAACTGCAACAGTCTTTATACCTAATTTCTTTGCAGTTTTAATTATTCTACAAGCTATCTCACCTCTATTGGCAATTAATATTTTTTTGAACATTTTAATAACCTTAATATTCTATTCATTTCTCTTAACGAAAAGTTGAGTGTATTTAATCACTTTCTTTAAGAAGGTCAGGAAAGGAACGTTCTGCTACAACCTTACTTATTTTTAAAAGTGCTGAGTAGCTTTCCGGATCAAACGGGTCAGTAACAGCGATTATTTCTCTTTCAAACAACCATGAAAGTCTACCCGCATCTAAATTACCTCTTTCAAAAGTTGACTCACCAAAATATTTCCATACAGCCTCAATAAACCCAGCGTCCGCTTTTTTATCGGCTGGCTTCCTATCAAGGTAACGCTCTCGTCGCAAAATTTTACTCGCACCCGATTTATTTTCACGACGTACTGTGAACTGAAAGTCTGTTCCGACGAGCCTGGATGGAAACCCCTTATGTTTTATCAATGTCTTACTCCGGGGTAAAATAGACAGGAAAATTGCGAAGAATGGACTTTAAAATCCATTCTTCAATAAGGTTAATATTTACTAAGTACTGGCTCTGATTTAACATCTTCAACTGCCTGAGTTGTAGAACACGCCCCAAGAAAGGCTACAAACCCTAATGCCAATATTATTTTTATGCTTTTAGACATTTTAGTCTCCTATATAACTGCTCAAAGTTCAAAGCTGAATATTTTTCAACTTACACCTTTAATACTTTGTTGATAATCAAATTGCAATATAAGAACATATCACATTCTTAAATACTAATTTTACGCTGAAAACACCTTTAGTTAGAGCAAATTTTATTCAGTTTACCACAAAAGGCGTAATAAAGTCTTATATAAAAAATAAAAATTTTCTCGATATTAAAATTAAATCTAAGTAAATACTTAAAGAGGGATATTAGCATGCTTTTTCCAAGGATTTTTTAAACACTTTCCTCGGAGAGAAGTAAAGGCCCTTGCTATGCGGCGACGAGAGTTTCTAGGGATAATTATATCATCAATAAACCCACGTTCTGCTGCAATGAACGGGTTAGTGAATTTCTCTTCATATTCAGCAATCTGTTTTAAGGTTTTTTCCGGATCTTTTAGATTTGATTTATATAAAATTTCAACCGCACCCTTGGAGCCCATTACTGCGATTTCAGCAGTAGGCCAAGCATAATTAAAATCTCCTCGCAAATGCTTTGAAGACATAACATCATATGCTCCACCGTAAGCCTTCCTTGTAATTAAAGTTACTTTTGGCACTGTTGCCTCACCGTACGCAAATAACAACTTAGCCCCATGTTTAATAACTCCATTATGCTCTTGTCCTGTGCCAGGTAGAAAACCTGGAACGTCTACTAGCGTTAGTATCGGGACTTCAAAAGCATCACAAAAGCGAACAAATCGAGCTGCTTTTTTTGATGAATCAATATCTAAACAACCTGCCAAAACCAAAGGTTGATTAGCCACAACTCCAATAGTTCGGCCTTCCAACCGTATAAAACCAGTTAAAATATTTTTTGCAAAGTTTTCTTGAATCTCAAAAAAATCACCATCATCGCCTAGTTTGAGGATTAATTCTTTCATATCATAAGGCGTATTTGGGTTATCGGGGATCAACGTATCCAAACTAATCTCAACTCTATTTATGTCATCATAAAATGGAAAAATGGGGGATTTAGATTTGTTATTAGTTGGAAGAAAGTCCATAAATCTTCTCGTTTCTGCGATTGCCACCATATCGTTTTCATATGCACAATCAGCAACAGACGATTTCGTCGTATGTGTTATTGCACCACCTAATTCTTCTGCTGACACTACCTCATTCGTCACAGTTTTTACTACTTCAGGACCAGTTACAAACATATAGCTTGTATCCTTAACCATAAAAATAAAATCTGTCATTGCTGGTGAGTAAACCGCACCACCAGCACATGGCCCCATAATAAGAGATATTTGTGGAACCACACCACTGGCCAAAACATTTCGTTGAAAGACTTCTGCATAACCAGCCAGTGAGGCCACACCTTCTTGAATTCGAGCACCACCAGAATCGTTAATCCCTATGATTGGCGCTTTGTTTTGCATTGCCATATCCATTATTTTACATATTTTTTGTGCGTGTGTCTCTGATAGAGAGCCCCCAAAAACAGTAAAGTCTTGGGAGAAAACATATATTTGTCTTCCATGAATAGTGCCCCAGCCAGTAACCACTCCATCGCCAGAAGGCCTATCATTCTGCATTCCAAATTCTGTAGCTCGATGTTTAACAAACATGTCAAACTCTTCAAAGCTACCCTCGTCAAGTAAAAGGTCAATCCGCTCCCGGGCTGTCAGCTTTCCTTTTGCATGCTGCGCTGCTATCCGTTTTTCACCACCACCTCTTCTGGCAATCTCTCGTCGTTCCTCTAAACTGCGTTTTATATCTTCCAATATTCCCAAGCCTCCGGTTCATAGAACTTCATTATACATTGTTAAGGGAAGTAAAAAAGATGCTAATTAGATATTACTGATCTGTTTTAGAGTTTGTTATAAAAAATAAAATAGAAATTACTATTATTAAACGAACCTATGTTGCAAAATCTAATCAAACAGTACTATGTCACATTATGAATAACTCATTAAAGTCTCAGTTTTTAGATAAAAAAACTCCACCACATATATCTACACTCATTCTATTGTCAGGAATTGGTGCTCTTAGTATGAACATGTTTCTACCGTCATTACCTCAAATGACGATAGACCTAGAAACAGAATATAGTGTAATGCAGCTATCAGTATCAATGTATCTTGGCTTTACAGCTATTACACAATTTTTTATTGGACCAATTTCGGATAAATATGGAAGAAGGACCTGTGCATTAATAGGCGTTGCAATATTCGTTCTGGCTTCTGTAGGATGTTATTTTTCTCAAAATATTGAAACTTTTCTCTTATTTCGGATGATACAAGCAACCGTTGCAATCGGTATGGTTTTAAGTAGAGCGATTATCAGAGACACAGTAGCACAAGACAAATCTGCTTCAATGATTGGTTATGTAACTATGGGCATGGCACTAGTGCCAATGTTTGCTCCGGCACTTGGTGGTATTATTGATACGTATTTTGGGTGGCGTGCAAATTTTGGATTTATGGCAGTATTTGGTTTGTTTTTCTGGATTCTTCTTTGGTTTGACCAAGGTGAGACTAATTCATCTAAAGGACAAAGTTTTCTAACTCAGATAAAACAATACCCAGAGCTCTTCTCAGCAAGAAGATTTTGGGGTTATGCGCTAGCTGCTGCCTTTGCATCGGGAACTTTTTTTGCGTTTCTTGGGGGAGCTCCATATGTCGCTACGGTTATCTATAAACTACCCCCAACTATGACTGGCTTACTGTTTGGCATACCTGCAGTAGGTTACTTATTAGGAAACCTTATCACCGGACTTTATTCAACAAGGTTTGGAATTAATAAACTTATTATAATTGGTACAGTTGTACTTTTTATAGGAATGCTTCTTTCTTTAGTAATTACTACTGCTCTTTTGGATGGCCCAATCGTGTTCTTCAGTTTTTGTATGTTTGTGGGGTTTGGGAATGGACTGGTGCTGCCCAATGCACAAGCAGGAATGCTATCAGTTAGACCTAAATTAGCAGGAACTGCTAGTGGGATTGGGGGCGCTATAATGATTGGTGGTGGAGCTGCTCTTGCAGGCCTTGCAGGGACACTTTTAGAGCGTGGAAACAGTAGTCAACCACTACAAATAATTATGCTGATTAGTTCTATTTTTAGCCTTCTCTCAATTTATTATGTGGTTAAAAGAGAAAAAATAATACTTCAAAATTAATAAACGTTTATGAAAATGATACTAAGTGCTATTAAAGCTAAAAAGGTTATACTTTAAAGTTTAGTTTCAGGAGAAAGCGGTGTAATTTTTTTGTTTCTAACACGCCCTTCTCTCCACATAATAAAGCTAATTGAAAGTATGATAATTGTTGCACCTATAACAACCCATTCATCAAAGCTCTCATTAAAAATTAAAATCCCTAGCAAAATAGACCAAATCAATTGAAGAAAAGTAACAGGCTGAGTTACTGCAATTGGAGCAGCCCGCAATGCTAAAGTCATCGTATAATGCCCTGCTGTTGCAAATGTTGCTAATACAAATGTCCACCCAAGTTGAGTTAACGTTGGAGTCACCCAAACCAAAAAAGCCCATGGAGCCAGCCCTATCGTTACAAAAATCGAGAGCATACCGACCACTACAAGAGGCTCTACTCTATCGGCCATAACCTTTGCAATTAAATATGAAGCGGCAAAAAGGCCTCCATTAATGAGCATAGCAATATGCCCTAGAGAAACCTCTCTGAACCCTGGCCTTAAAATTACTAAGACCCCGATAATAGCAAAAACAATAGCCATAATTCGTAGGGCTGCTAATCTTTCTCCTAAAAATAATGCGGCGCCGATTGTAACAAACACTGGGGAAAGGTAACTCATAGCTGTGACCTCAGCCATAGGAAGCATGGTCATACCATAAAACCACAACATAACACCAACACTATGGACTGCACCCCTCCATACAAAAAGTGAAAGCTCTACTTTTGTTAGATTTGCTCTTTTTATTAAACCAATCAAAGGAATAACAAAAACCAACCCCATAACATATCTTAAAAACGCAGCCTCTGCTGCAGGTAGCCCTGATCCAAGGTGCTTCACTATTCCAGTAACCCCAACAAAAAGGAGACCTGTTATAAACATCCAAAATATTGCTACTAATGATTTATTTTTCTTTTCATCAACCACTTATGAAACCAATCATTTAATTAATTATGGGATTATCAATAGTTTTATAGCTAAGGTCCACATAACAATACCCACAAAAAAATCTATACAGCGCCAAACATAAGGGACTTCAAACCACCGAGAAAATAATCGTGCTCCGTATCCTAAGCCAAAGAAAAAGA
>CAJIZW010000068.1 GCA_905181985.1 uncultured Paracoccaceae bacterium
CAGTAGTAATACCAGGGTTCCATGCATTATACTCATTCACATTTTCTACCAATGAACTATCCAGTAGTTGAGTAAGTTCCTTTTATTTATCAAAATAAAGATTTATTCCTTTAAGCTTTACGTCGATAAAAATTACTTATCCATTTAAAAAATGGAAGGAATATAAGTATAAGGGCTATAACGGTTATAGGACCTGCTATAGGTCTTGTGAAAAAAATCGAAAAATCTCCATCAGAAAGTAATAAAGATTGTCTCAATTTTGGTTCTGCGATAGGACCTAAGACGATAGCTAGGACTGCTGGAGCTAATGGATAATCAAGCATGCGCAATACGAACGCCGCTAAACCAACTAAAACCATTAAGCCAACATCAAACATATCAAGGTATGCCGCATAAGTTCCAACCAGTGATAAAACAAAAATTACGGGTGCTAAAATAGTAAAGGGCATCCTAAGCATCCACAAAAATACTGGAATAAAAGAAAGATTTAGCAGTACTGCCACTATATTAGAAATATAAAAAGATCCAATCAAAGGCCAAACAAACTCAGGTTGATTAGTAAATAATAATGGTCCAGGTTGAAGACCCCATATAACCATTCCCGCAAGCAAAACGGCAGTTGTGGGTGAACCAGGTATCCCTAGTGTCATCATAGGTAACATCGCTCCGGTAGATGCAGAATTATTTGCAGATTCTGGTGCCGCAACCCCATCAATAGAACCTTTTCCATACTCTTCTGGATTTTTAGATGTCAACTTTGCGACCCCATAAGACATTAAAGCACCAGGAGTAGCACCAGCAGCAGGTAATATCCCAACAAAGAAACCTAAGGTTGAGCCAATCAACGTTCCCCTCCAGGCAAATCTAAAATCTTTAATTGCTTGGAATATACCTTTCATGCTGACATCTACTTTAGCCATTTGTGGGCCAGATCTTGTAGAATTAATTGTCCACAACATCTCACCAATTCCATAAACACCAATTGCAACCACAAGGAAGCGAATACCATGCATAAAGCCTGTGATTTCAAAAAATATTAAACGTGGTTCTCCCGTTATGATATCAAAACCTACAGTAGCCAAAGCTAAACCAACACAAATCGAAAAAATAGTTTTAGGTATATCATCTCCACCCAATCCAACAAAAGTTGCGAAAGCAAGGAGCATTAACGAAAAGATCTCTGGATTTCCAAAGGACAGAGCCACTGACGCTAATAATGGTGCGAAACCGGTAAACAGTACGGTCGAGATTGTGCCCCCAATAAAAGAAGCAAGAGCAGCCGTTACAAGTGCAACATGTGCTTTTCCAGATAAAGCAAGAGGACGGCCATCAAAAACTGTAGCAACAGCGGTAGAAGCGCCTGGAATTCCTAATGTAATAGATGAAATCGCTCCGCCATACATCGCCCCATAATATATGGAAGCAAGAAAGATCATCGGAGATGTTGCTCCACCGGTGAACCCTTGAATAACAAAAGTAAAGGGAAGTAATATTGCTACTCCGTTTACTGAGCCAAGACCTGGCATTGCCCCCACAAACAAGCCCACTATAACACCTATTACAGCTAAACCCAGGTTTATTGGCTCGAGAGCAATTAAAATCCCATTAAATAAAGAAGCCAAAATATCCATTATAATTACCTTTTAGTTAATTGAATACTCTCAAAGAAATATGTCATAGAGAGGAATAAAAAGTGGTTCAAGATACCCCTTTGGAAGAATAATTCTCATTGCAATATCAAAGAAAAAGAAACTGAAAACTGGTATTCCAATAGAAATCGAAAGGGTTGTAATCCATCTGTGTTTACCTAGAAATTTTATATAATAAATTAAGAAGCAAAAAATTGCTCCATAAAAACCGATAACAAAAATTGATAATAAAAATCCAATTAACCCACCGACAACGACAAGAAGTAACTTAGTTCCATGAGAATCTAAAAAAGGTTCATCACTTTGGCTGGGGGGGGAAGTTCGCTTATACCAATTATAAGCGATCCATAAGCAACAAATAAACATTATTACTGATAACCAAAAAGGCCAAAAACCACTACCTGGCCCCTCTCCATCAATAAATCCAATATTATCAAATCTGGAAACATCGGGGTTCCATGAGGAACCTTCACCCGACTTCCACATCATACTTAATGAAAAGAGCCCAAGAACAAATGCCGTAATAATTTCTGCTTTTCTCATCTCTTGGGCTCCCTTAGTCTATTTTATTTAATAGCGCCTGACGCTTTTAAAATTACTTCATGCAGATCACGTTGAACATTCCAATATGCCACAAGTTCTCCACCAGACATAAAATCACCCATTAGAGATTTTTTACTTTTGTAGGACTGCCAATCAGCTGAATTGTATACTTTCGTAAACAAGTCAGAGAAATAAGCCTCAGCATCTGGAGACATTCCAGGCGCCCCAACTACTGATCTCTGCATATAATAAGTGAATTCACTACCCTTTTCTTTTAGAGTAGGTACATCTGGAAACAAAGGTAAACGCTCGCTTGTGAACGCTACAAGTGGAACCATATCTCCACTTTCATAAAAACCAAGTGCCTCAGATGGATTGTTAACAGACGAATGGATCTGTTTTCCGGCAACATCTTTTGCAACCGCGCCTCCACCCTTATAAGGGATATACTTCATAGATAGACCGTAAGCTCCATTAAGATGATCTGTGATAATGTTATCTTCAGAGTCTTTTCCGGTTCCACCCATTACCCATCCGCTTCCATCCACCCTGGCTTTTAAAAGAAACTCTTCAAAAGTTTCTATACCACTATCCTTATGAACCCAAAGTAAGAAGGTATCCTCAGCCATCCTTCCAACAGGTGCGAATGTCATAACGTCAATTCCCAATCCTGGCTGACGAAGAGGCGTCGTGTAGAATGAATTTAAAGTTACCATAATCGTGTGATCAGGGTCACTGGCCGTGTTTGCAGCAACTAAAGCTTCTGCTCCTGATCCACCAGATTTATTTGTGGGTATTAATGGTCGATTTGATAAGTTTTCTTTTTCTACTATGGCTTGCATTAATCTTGCCATTTTATCAGCTCCACCACCTTTACCAGCCATAATTATAAAATTGACAGGCTTGGTTGGTTCCCAAGCGTTAGCGATACCTGCAAAACCAGAAAACGCAACGGCAGCAGCCCCTACTAGTGTAAAAAACACTTTTTTTGTATGTTTTATTTTCTCTCCCTTTTTTCGTACGAAAGCGTCGTACAGCGCTTGTTAAGCCGAAATCCACGGCAATTCTTTAAATTACAAAAAAAATCCTCCATATTTTTGTAACTATATCAATTAATCGTTTAGACCTTCCCTAGGTAAAAAGTTAACTCTAAAAAAGACCATCAATTACACCATCATCGTTTATACGAATAGATTCTGCTGCCGGCACACTTGGTAAACCCGGCATGGTCATAACCTCTCCACAAATAGCAACAACAAAGCCAGCACCTGCCGACAATCTAACTTCTCGCACGGGTATAGAAAAACCTACTGGCGCACCTCGTTGTGTAGGGTCGGTCGTAAAGCTATACTGAGTTTTAGCCATACACACTGGTAAATTCCCATACCCCTGCTCTTCCCATTGTTTTAACTGGTCCCGTATCTTCTTATCCACCACAACCTCATCCGCACGATAAATACTTTTCGCTACACACTCTATTTTTTCTAACAAAGGCATATCATCTGGATATAAAGGTGCATAATTAGAAGTATTAGCTTCAACAATTTCTACGACCTTATTGGCTAGTTCAATGGTGCCATCGCTGCCATTTGCCCAATGCGTCGCAACAACTGCTTCACAGCCTTGGCTAGTCACATAGTCTTTAACAGCCTGAATTTCTGCTTCTGTATCTGAAACGAAGTGGTTAATTGCAACTATAGCTGGCACCCCAAACTTCTTGATATTTTCAATGTGACGCCCAAGATTGGGGCACCCGTCCTTTACTGCCTGAACATTTTCTGCTCCTAAGTCTGCCTTTAGTATGCCCCCATTCATCTTCATTGCCCGAACAGTCGCAACTATAACAACAGCCTTAGGTTTTAGCTTAGCCTTTCGACATTTTATATTGAGAAACTTCTCAGCTCCAAGATCAGCTCCAAACCCAGCCTCAGTGACTACATAGTCAGCAAGTTTAAGAGCAGTAGTAGTTGCAACAACTGAATTGCAACCATGCGCAATATTTGCGAACGGTCCTCCATGAACAAAAGCTGGGTTATTCTCTAATGTTTGGACTAGGTTCGGTTGCATTGCCTGTTGTAGTAATACTGTCATTGCTCCGTCCGCTTTGATATCCCTGCAATAAACCGGTGTACGGTCTCGACGATATGCAACAATTATATCTCCAAGTCTTTTTTCTAAGTCCTCTAGATCAGTTGCCAAGCATAGGATCGCCATAACTTCAGACGCCACCGTTATATCAAACCCAGCTTCTCTCGGAAATCCGTTTGCAACCCCTCCAAGATTACAAACTATTTGCCTAAGAGCCCTATCATTCATATCCATCACGCGACGATAAACAATTCGTCTAACGTCAATATCGAGCTTGTTTCCCCAATAAACGTGATTATCTACCATCGCCGCAAGTAAATTGTGGGCACTTGTAATAGCATGAAAATCTCCTGTAAAATGCAGGTTCATATCCTCCATCGGAACAACCTGAGCGTAACCTCCACCGGCCGCTCCTCCTTTCATTCCAAAACAAGGCCCCAGCGATGCTTCTCTTATGCATATAGCCGCTTTCTTTCCGATTTTATTTAAACCGTCTCCTAAACCAACTGTAGTAGTAGTTTTTCCTTCACCTGCGGGTGTTGGATTTATTGCTGTCACTAGGATTAAATTGCCATCCTCATTGCCACTTAATCCTTTTATAAATTCTTCAGATACTTTTGCTTTGTCGTGTCCAAAGGGAAGCAACTCTGAATATGGAATGTTTAGCTTTTCACCAATCGCTTGAATAGGCTCTTTTTTTGCTTCTCTGGCTATTTCAATATCAGTCTTATATTCCATTCTTTATCCTCAACTCGTTAAATTTCCTAAATGTTCTCCAACACTTAGGTTGGACATACTTGCCCAGGCTTCTGCAGACTGTTTACTATCGGCATCTGGCTTAACTCTTTTTATAAGAATCCTTCCACCTATACATTGAACAGTTACCCCTTGCCCAGAAATATCAACAATTCTACCTGATATTCCATCTCCCTCAACCTTTTCACAGTCATAGACGCTGACAACATTATCTTTAAATGTTGTCCAGGCACCAGGAGCCGGATTGGTCCCACGGATTAAATTATAAACTTGGTTAACTGGTTTATTCCAATCTATTAGGGCATGTTTTTTTGTACATCTCCGTTCATATGTGGCAAGAGATTCATCTTGAATGATATGAGGCGGATTACCAGATCTAAATAAATCACAAACTTCTAATACTGAGTCCACTGCGGTTGGATAAATTTTCTTAAAATATAAATCAATCACCGTATCATTTGCATCTATTGGACATTCCCATTGCAGTAATACATCTCCCTCATCCAAGCCATCCGTAGGGTAAAACCATGAGAAACCAGATTTCTCACTTCCCATAATAATAGGCCAATTTACAGCTGATGGCCCGCGATGAAGAGGTAAAAGTGACGGGTGGAAACAAATTGATCCAAATTTGGGAGTATTACGAGCCAACTCAGGAACAAAGATATTTACGAATGCCATTAACATTAGATCCGCTTTGTAAGAGGCTAATTTTTGTAAAGTATCTTTGTCTTTGAAATGCACCGGCTGTATTACTGAGATTTTATTCTCAATCGCAAATTCTTTAATTGGGTCTACCGGGCGCCCCTCTTTATCGGGCTCACAATAAACAGCAACGACCTCGTCCACCCCTTTTTGTATAATTTTTTCAAGCACATCTTTACCGAAAGCCTGTTGACCCATGACTATCAAACGCATTATTTAACATCCCCTACTGCACCAGACGAGATGATATCAGTCAATTCGTCACCGGAGTAACCCAACACCTCTGTTAAAATTTCTTTCGTGTGTTCTCCCAATAATGGTGAGCGGGTCACTTCAACAGAACTATCAGACAATTTAATAGGATTCCCAACTGAGATATATTCACCTCTTTCGGGATGACTAACTTTAACTAGTGTTCCTGTTGCAAACAAACCTTCATCTTCTGAAATTTCTTTCATTGATAAAATTGGCCCCACAGGGATGTCGTGTGGGTTACAAATTTCCATTACTTCAAATTTAGTTTTAGTCATCGTCCATTTCTCTATACGTGCAAAAACTTCATTCAGTTTATCTAAACGATCAGGCGGACTCACAAACCCTTCTTTAGTTTTCCACTCTGGCTCTCCAATGACGTCACAAACTTTTTTCCAAATGGCAGCTTGTATTATAAAATATGTATAAGCGTTTGGATCCTGCTCCCAGCCTTTGCACTTCAAGATTCTTCCCGGCTGACCTCCACCAGAATCATTTCCTGCTCTGGGAGTTGAGTCACCAAACTCTACACCTTCTCCAAATTGAGAATACTCAGTCAATGGCCCTTTATCCAACCTTTGTTGATCCCTGAGTTTAACACGTGTAAGGTTTAAAACCGAGTCTTGCATAGCGGCAGAAACTTTTTGTCCTCTACCAGTCTTTTCGCGTTGGAATAATGCTGTAACTATACCTAAACACAGGTGTAACCCTGTACCTGAATCTCCAATTTGAGCTCCAGTCACCAAAGGCGGTCCATCCCTAAATCCTGTAGTCGAAGCAGATCCACCCGCACATTGAGCAACATTTTCATAAACTTTACAATCTTGATACTTTCCAGGACCAAAACCTTTAATAGACGCCATCACGATACGTGGGTTTATTTCCTGAATGTTTTCCCAAGAAAACCCCATTCTATCTAATGCCCCTGGGGCAAAATTCTCGACAAGAACGTCACATTCTTGAATTAATCGTGTTAGAATTTTTTTTCCCACACTATCTTTAGAGTTAAGCTCTATTGATCTTTTGTTATGATTGAGCATTGTAAAATACAAGCTATCTGCACCAGGGACATCTACAAGTTGTTTACGAGTTGCATCCCCCACGCCCGGACGCTCTACCTTTATAACATCAGCTCCAAACCACCCTAAAAGCTGGGTACATGTCGGGCCAGATTGGACATGCGTGAAATCTAAAACTTTTATACCTTCTAAAGCCTTCATTTTTTATAAACCTTTATTTTTTTAATTTTAAAGTAACAGTAAATTAAAATTTAATTACTTCAAAAACATAACTTGTTTAACGTGATTAACTAAATTTCTAACTATGAAATTCATTTTCTTGAAACAATACTCTGGGGATTTAAATTTCCAATATTTCCACTTTCTTTTCCAGCACGGGGGTCTATCACAGCGTTAATCAATGTTGGCTTTCCAGAATCCATCGCTCTATTTATAGCTTGAGATAACTCATCTGGGTTGGTTGCATTTTCTCCAATCCCACCAAAAGCTTCCATCATTTTATCATATCTACTATTTTTTACAAAAACTGTAGTCGCTACATCTTTAGTTCCAGAAACGTTGACGTCTGTACCACGGTAAATTCCATTGTTATTAAAGACTACTATGCAGACTGGTAAGTTATAACGACAAATAGTTTCCACTTCCATGCCTGAAAAACCAAATGCACTATCGCCTTCTACTGCGAGAACAGCTTCACCAGTTTCAACTGCCGCTGCGATTGCCGACCCCATACCGATACCCATAACCCCCCAGGTACCCACATCTAGGCGTTTACGTGGTTGATACATATCAATTATCGAACGCGCAAAGTCTAACGTATTTGCTCCTTCGTTCACTAAAACTGAATCAGGTCTATTTTTTATTATATTCTTAATAGCACCTAGGGCACCCTCATAATCCATAGGCGAATTGTTGTTTTGTAACTTAGACGTCATACGTGCGATATTCGTATCTTTTTTTGCTTTAATCGCATCAACCCACTCAACGGACGGTTTCTTCCAACCTTCTCCCATCGTATTTACTAGAGCTGATAAACAAGAACCAATATCTCCAACTACAGGAGCCACAATCTCAACATTACTGTCCATTTCTTTTGGCTCTATATCTATTTGAACAAACTTTGTTGAATAGGGTTCGCCCCAGCTTTTCCCTTTACCGTGCGATAATAACCAGTTCAAACGAGCTCCAATCATTATAACTACATCCGAATCTTTAAGCACCAATGATCGAGCAGCACCTGCGCACTGCTCATGTGTGTCTGGCAACAAACCTTTGGCCATACTCATCGGTAAAAAAGGTATCCCAGATTTTTCTACAAATTCTCTTACTAATTCATCTTCTTGAGCATAGGCAGCACCTTTACCCAAAACAATTAATGGCCTTTTTGCATTCTCGATTGTCTTTAAGGCTCGAACAATAGAACTTGGAGAGGGGAGCTGGGCTGGCGCGGGATCAATGACTTTTACTAAAGTTTTCTTTCCTTCAACCTCATCCATAACCTGGCCAAGAAGACTACCCGGAATATCTAGATAAACTCCACCTGGACGTCCAGAAACGGCGGCTCGAATTGCTCTAGCTACACCTACACCGATATCCTTAGCGTGCAATATACGATATGCTGCCTTACATAATGGCTTCGCAATAGCCAATTGATCCATTTCCTCATAATCACCTTGCATCAGGTCAACTACTTCTCTTTCAGAAGAACCTGAAATTAAAATCATAGGCCAACAATTAGTTGTCGCGTGAGCTAAAGAAGTTAAACCATTAAGGAAACCAGGTGCTGAAACTGTTAAACAAATACCAGGTTTTTTTGTTAAATAGCCTGCTATAGCAGCTGCATTTCCGGCATTTTGCTCATGGCGAAATGATAAAACACGAATACCAGCGGCCTGAGCAAGTCGACCAAAGTCAGTTATTGGAATTCCCGGGACCCCGTATATCGTCTGCACATCATTTAGCTTTAAAGCATCAATCAGAAGGTGGAAACCATCTGTTAATAAGCCAGTCTCATTTTTCTGATCACTTACCTCTAAATTACTTGATACGTCCATTTTCTTTAATGCTCCTTAAATAAAGCTATTTTCTAACAAATTAAAATGATCGCTGTCATCTTCCCCAGAGCTCAAGCTTTCAAGCCTTGTCCAGGTCTTATCGACATGCGCATGTAATCGCATCGTATGCTCCAGTACGCGCTTAGACGCTAACTCAGGGTCTCGAGCTTCTAGGGCCTCAATTATCTGCATATGGTCCTGCACTGACCTTGACGCCCTGTCACTTTCACCCATAGCGCGACGACGAACTGAATACATATGCATGAATAGTCCATCTGCAGTGGTTCTAAGTAATTCACACCCTGACAACTCTAAAATCCACTGATGAAACTTAATATTAGCATCAGAGTATTCACTTAATTCAGCTTTAGTAGCACTAGTGCTGTGCTTCATCGCAAACTTTCTAAGTGCTTTTAAACTTGAATCACTGGCAACACTCGTTGCTAGCCGAGCGGCCATACTTTCTAAAGCAGCCCAAGTGACTATCATCTCTAAAATTTCACTTCTTGTCTTCTGACATATAAAAACACCTTTTCGAGGTTGTATTTCAACTAACCCATCCTGCGCTAAACGAGCTAAAGCTTCACGTATTGGTGTTCGAGAAATTCTTAGTTGTGACGCAAGATTTCTTTCGTCCAGCCGGAGTTGAGCAGTTGGGCTATATATATCCATTTTCAATATAGCCTCTTTTAAAAGAGAGTAAGTATGATCCTTTAATGTAAAATTTATAGAAACAGGCTTTAATAAATCACTAAATGACAAATATAATCCTCCCCAGGTTGATAGCTACATAAAAAGAACCAAAAATATATGCTATGTGGTATACCATACATCTGACACCACCAACGTCAAGTGATGAATCCAGGCATATTAGGGGATTTTTCTATTCAAATGCATTGCTGATGCTAAGGTTTTTTAAGTTTTTCCTAAAACTTTTAAAAGGGTCTCTCCAAGCTTAGCCGGTGATGGTGATACCGTTACACCTGCGGCCTCCAAAGCTTGGATTTTCTCTTCAGCCCCTCCCTTACCGCCAGATATAACTGCTCCAGCGTGACCCATGGTGCGGCCAGGAGGAGCTGTTCTTCCGGCAATAAAGCCTACTGTTGGCTTTGAATAACCTCTTCTTGCTTCATCAATTAAGAACTGAGCGGCCTCTTCTTCCGCTGATCCGCCAATTTCTCCAATCATAATAATAGATAGTGTCTCAGGATCAGCCAAAAATAACTCTAGGACATCAATAAACTCTGTTCCTTTAACTGGATCACCACCAATCCCAACAGCTGATGTCTGACCAAGCCCAGCCACAGTTGTTTGAAAGACAGCCTCATAGGTCAAAGTTCCTGAACGAGACAAAACTCCTACAGACCCCTTTTTAAAAATACTGCCTGGCATTATCCCGATCTTGCATTCATCAGGGGTCATTAAACCTGGACAATTAGGGCCAATCAATCTGGAGTTTGATTTTTCTAACTTTTCTTTTACTCGAACCATATCTTGGACCGGAACACCCTCAGTAATACACGTTATTAACTCTATCTGAGCGTCAATTGCTTCTTCTATTGCTAAAGCGGCACCTGCCGGAGGAACATATATTACAGAGGATGTGGCGCCAGTCTTTTCACAAGCCTCTGCAACTGAAGAGAAAATTGGCAAGCTCTCTCCATTTGATCCCAACCAATCTTGACCACCTTTAGTTGGGTGAGTACCAGCAACAACTTGGGTTTTGTGATAGGCTAATGCCTGCTCAGTATGGAAGGTGCCTGTCTTCCCAGTTAAGCCCTGTACAATTATTTTAGTATCTTTATTAATTAATATAGACATTGGCTATCCCTTTACCGCTTGAACGATTTTCTTTGCAGCATCATCGAGATCATCGGCAGTAATAACATTTAATCCGCTAGCATTTATTATCAATTTTCCTTCACTTACCTTTGTTCCCTCCAGCCTGACCACCAATGGCACGTCTAGTCCCACATCTTTGACTGCCTGAACAACACCTTTAGCAATCACATCGCAACGCATAATTCCACCAAAAATATTAACTAGGATACCCTTAACTTGAGGATCAGACGTTATAATCTTAAACGCCGCCGTTACCTTTTCTGCTGTAGCCCCACCGCCGACATCTAAAAAGTTAGCCGGCTCAGCCCCATATAATTTTATTATATCCATGGTTGCCATCGCAAGGCCCGCACCGTTTACCATGCAACCTATCTCTCCATCCAATGCGATATATGAAAGGTCAAATTTTGAAGCCTCAATTTCCTTGGGGTCTTCTTCAGTCTCGTCTCGCAGAGACAATAACTCAGGTTGCCTGAATAATGCGTTACTGTCGAAAGATACTTTTGCGTCTAAAACCTGCAATTCATTTTTTTTTGTAACTATTAGAGGGTTAATTTCTAATAGACTCATATCTTTTTCAACAAAAGCCCGATACAAGTTATTAAACAACTCTAAGCCATCTTCAAAAGCCTGGCCTTCCAACTCAAGAGCTTTTGCTATGTTAGATGCATCCATTTTAGTGCAGCCTGCGCTAGAATTTATACCAAAAGAAAAAATAAGTTCAGGATTACTTTTAGCAACAGCCTCAATGTCCATACCACCCTCTGTAGACACGACAAAAGAAGACTTACCATTCACCCGGTCGACTAAAATAGAAAGATAAAGCTCACGGTCTATATCAGCACCATCTTCGATGTATATACGATTAACCTGCTTTCCAGACGGACCAGTTTGCTCTGTGACTAATGTTTTTTTAAACATTTCCTTAACATTTAAAACCGCCTCCTCTTTTGAAAAGGAAACCCTGACTCCTCCTTTTGCATTAGAATCTAGCCCTTTGAATTTACCCTTCCCTCTGCCGCCAGCATGTATTTGACTTTTAACCACCCAAACAGGTCCAGGCATTTTATCAATCATATCTTGAGCGTGGTCTAATGACGTAATTATCTCCCCTCGGCCAACTTTAGCTCCAAAAGATTTTAAAATATTTTTTGCTTGGTATTCATGAATATTCATAGCTTTATCTCCAAAAGAGCCAATCAGTTGATAGCTACACTAATAGAATTTCAAATGGTTGCTATGTGGTATACCATACACCTGACTTTGGTAACGTCAAGTGTTGCCAAAACCATTTAGAAGGCAAAATTCTGTTAAATAAAATCTGTTAGTGTCCTCAGTAAATCCTACATTCGACTTATTCATCAAAGACGAAATCTATAATAATAATATCTCCAAAACTATAATGTTAGCTAATTTACGAAACGATTAAAACTAGCCTCACAGAAAGAAATATTAAACTAAACCGTCCTTTCCACTTTACAGGCTGAGAACTTAAATTCAGGAATCTTACCATAAGGGTCGACTACTGGATTTGTGAGCATATTGGCTGCAGCCTCAACATAAGCGAAAGGCAAAAATACCATATCTTCTGACACTGCCTTATCTGCTCTTGCCATAATAGAAATTTTTCCACGGCGTGTTTCTATATCTATTGATTCCCCAGGCTCAACTCCCATTTTGCGTAATGTTCGCGGATGTAAGGAAGCATTCGCTTGTGGCTCCACAGCGTCAAGAACCTTTGTACGCCTAGTCATAGACCCAGTATGCCAATGCTCTAACTGCCGACCCGTTGTTAAAATCATTGGATATTCATCATCAGGTATTTCAGCTGGAGCTATAATATTTGCAGGTGTGAATTTTGCTCTCCCATCTGCTCGAGGAAAGCCGTCGCCAAAAACTATGGACTGCCCAGGATCTGTTTCACTTAGGGAAGGATAAGTTACC
>CAJIZW010000069.1 GCA_905181985.1 uncultured Paracoccaceae bacterium
TGGAAAAATACACTTGATAGACAAGACAGTCTTTGAAGACTACGACACTCCTGAGGTGGCAGCAGGATATCTTTACAACTCTCTTGAAAAACACAAAAATAATGATCCTTTCCAAATTCTTATTAAAGAAGCTAAGATTGGAACCTTACTCACATTACTTACCACAGGAAAAATAAAAAAAGAGATTTTAAGAAAACATGCAGAAAAAATATTAACAACCTCTGGAAGCCAGATAAATCAAGAAAGTCTACTGAAGAGATTTCAAAATGCGCGTGTCGCAACAAGTCCTTTTGCCTATGCCCTCGACCTTACGGGAGAATCTACGATGACGTTGATAGAAGGTGATCCTTATAAGGAGATTAGCGCCCCACTTCTTATCCAAGATAGTGATTGGATAAGTTTACAAACGATCTGTGAACAATAAAACTCTATAAATAAATTTACTTTGTACCAAACATTCGGTCGCCAGCATCACCTAAGCCTGGCACAATATATCCATTTTCATTCAAATGGCTATCTAACGCTGCTGTTACAATTTTTACGTCAGGATGCGCTTTTCTCATGTTTTCAACTCCTTCAGGGGCAGCTAATAAACACAAGAAACTAATATTTTTTGCTCCCGCTTCTTTGAGAAGATTAATTGCGGCCACAGATGAGTTTCCAGTAGCTAACATAGGATCAACAGCAATAACCATTCTCTCTTCTAATAATTCTGGAACCTTAAAATAATATTGAACTGGTTGAAGAGTTTTTTCATCCCTGTATAATCCAACAAATCCTACTCTAGCAGAAGGAATTAACTCTAACATACCGTCTAGCAAACCATTTCCAGCACGTAAAATTGAAATGAGAGCAAGTTTACGTCCAGCCAACTCGGGGGAGTTCATTTCAACTAAGGGTGTTTCAATTTTTAAATTTTTTGTTTCTAAATTTCTAGTAATTTCATAAGCTAAAAGCTGACTGATTTCCCTTAAAAGTTGCCTAAACAAAGCAGTGGGTGTTGACGCTTTTCGCATTATAGTTAATTTATGTTGTACGAGCGGATGTTTAACTATTGTGAGGTGATCTACCATATTCTTTCTCCTACATCTCTTAATTAATATTATTGGGATCTAAATAAAACTTTTACCAACCCCACGATTTCTTATACCAAGATACTTGGCAATTGATGCAGACACATCAACAAAAGAAACGTTACCTATTTCTCGTTCACCCAAACCTATACCAAAAATTGGTACACATTCACGGGTATGATCTGTTCCTCTCCAAGTTGGATCATTACCATGATCAGCAGTTAATATAACTAAATCGTTTTGACGAATCTTTTTTAATAAAATTGTTAACTTTGAATCAAACCATTCTAGATGCCGCGCATACCCCGAAACATCTCGACGATGACCATACAAGCTATCAAACTCCACAAAATTTGCTATATTCAGGCTACCGTCTGGGGCATTATCCAATAAATCATACAAATTTTCCATTAGTAATCTATCAGGCCCTATTTTGGATGATGAAATACCTTTATTTGAAAAAATATCATCAATTTTTCCTAAAGCATTTACTTGTCTACCTTCTTCAAAAGCCCATTCACAAAGTGTAGGCGCCGGGGGTTCAATAGAGAAATCCTTTCTGTTGGCTGTTCGAGTAAAACCACTTTTTGAGTCTCCAAGGAAAGGTCTCGCAATTACTCTTCCAATTCTTCTGGAATGACAGAACGGTGCTAATTTTCGGCATAACGCGTAAAGTTGATCAAGACCAAATTTCTCTTCATGGACAGCAATCTGGATTACACTATCGGTCGAAGTATAACAGATTGGCCACCCACTATTTAAATGCTGTTTACCATATCTCTCTATTATTTCCGTACCGGAAGCATGACAATTTCCAAGTATGCCTTTCGTTTCTGAAAGTTCTTGGATAAGCTTTATGATCTCAGTTGAAAAACTAACTTGTTTATTCTTAAAGTATTCCCATTTCCAAGGCAATGGAACACCGAGCAACTCCCAATGACCTGTAGGTGTATCTTTCCCTGGGGAAGTCGGTGTAGCGACCCCCCAAAGTCCTTTAGGTTTTTCTAAGGCCCCCGTATTATCTAAGCTCACTGAAAGATTAAGGATCGAATCCAAACCAAGACTTTTAAAATTGGGAACATTCAAACTTCCAGTCCTTCCAATATTTGCACCCCCACTCGAACAGGTGCTTATAATATTACCTAATGTACAGGCACCTTCATCACCAAAATCCTTAGCATCTGGAGCTCCCCCGCAACCAACAGAATCCATTACAATCAAAAAAACTCTACTCATTTAGACTCTAACCGATGGATAAGGTTCGGTGGGGGTTTGAAATCATTTGATATTGAAAATGCCCCTCGAACTAGTGCTGCTACTCTTATTATGTCCTGTTCATTAGAGGCGTGCACGATCGCAAGAGGTATTGTAAGATCAACTTTATTTCCTATTTCCATTAGACCCGATAAACCAACTGAGGGATCTATTTCATCACTTTCTGTTTGCCTCCCCCCTCCTAAAATTACTACTACTTGACCGAGGACCTCAGTATCAATCCTATCAATATAACCCACCTTGTTGGCTCTAATTTCTTTTACGACAGATGCTTGAGGGAGATAATTCACCCACTCACTCTCAAAGTTTTTTGGTCCCCCCATCTCAAAAACCATTCTAGAAAAATATTCCATAGCCCTACCTGAAGATATAGAGCTCTTTAGTAGGCACCTACTATCTTTGAGGCTTTGGGAAGGGTCATTAAGGTTAATAAGTTCGGAGCCTAGCTCAATAGTCACCTCCAACAATCTATCATTAACTTTCAAACCACTAAGGGTTTCCATCACAGAATTTACTTCTAGTCCATTACCTGCCGCATTTACCAAAGGCTGTGACATGTCAGTTAGAAGGGCAACTGTTGGGCATCCAGCGCCATTCGCTACACCTATTAATGATCTCGCTAATAGCTCTGATTTTTCAAATTTTTTTATTACAGCTCCAGATCCAGTTTTTACATCTAAAACTAAACTATCCAGGCCTGCAGACAATTTCTTTGATAAGATAGATGCAGTTATTAAATCAAGGCTATCAACTGTAGCCGTCACATCACGTATTTTATAGAGGCGCTGATCTGCAGGGGCTACGTCGGCTGAAGCTCCAACTATAGCGAGTCCAATTTTTTTTACTATTCCTTGAAACCTCTCCTTAGAAATATCTGATGAATAACCAGGAATTGACTCCAACTTATCCAGTGTACCTCCAGTATAACCCAGCCCTCTTCCAGAAATCATAGGGACATAAGCACCACATGCTGCCAAAGCCGGTGCTAGTAACAATGAAACAGGATCACCCACACCACCTGTGGAATGTTTATCAAGAACCGGTCCAGGTAAATCCCATACTAATTGATCACCACTATCTCGCATTCCCTTAGTTAAGCCTACTCGAGCCTCAAGACTTAAGCCATTAAGACAAACAGCCATAGCAAATGCTCCAATCTGCGCGTCACTTACAATTGGGTTTGAAATCATAGACCCAAACTCCAACATATCAGTTTCAGTAATGTACTTCTTGTTACGAACCCGCTCTATTAAAGACCCTACATTCATTAGAGCTTCATGAAACTCTGATCAAAAGCTCCAGGGAGTAATTCTTCCAATGAGGTGCTACTAATAACACCAGAAGTTGTAGCTAAGGAAATAACCGTCGAACCATTTGCAAACTCTGAAATTTTTTGTCGACAACCGCCACACGGAGCAACAGGTTTAGGGCTATCTGCTACTACGGTGAGCTCCTTTATTTCTGTATCACCCGCGGCGATCATAGATGCTATCGCTCCAGCTTCAGCGCACGTACCCTCGGGGTATGCTATATTTTCAACATTACAACCTATATAAATTTTCCCAGATGAACTCCTTAAAGCTGCCCCCACCAAAAAATTTGAATACGGCGCATAGGCATTTTTTCGTACCTTTATTGCTGCATTAAATAGCTCTCTTTCTTTGGACATTGATATAAACCTTTTAATTGAGATATCTACTTATCAGTATTTTTTGGAAATATAAAATAATTAACCAATAGGATACCCACAAGAACTTAACGCTAATGAAATTTCTTTGAGGATAGAAGGGTCATCAATAGTTGCAGGCATTTTGTATTCCTTGCCATTGGCAATAGAGAGCATAGTCGCTCGAAGTATTTTCCCTGAACGAGTTTTTGGTAAACGGTCAACTACACAAGCCAACTTAAAGGAGGCTACCGGTCCAATCTTACCTCTTACGTCGCCGATAACTTCGGCTACAATATCACTATGTTTTCGGTTGCATCCTGTATTTAAGCACAAGAAACCTAATGGAAGTTGACCCTTTAGAGGGTCTGAAACCCCTATCACCGCACATTCGGCTATGTCTGGATGTCCTGCTAAAACTTCTTCAATTGCTCCAGTAGAAAGCCGATGACCAGCAACATTAATAACATCATCTGTTCGAGCCATAATATAGATGTACCCATCTATATCAATATATCCAGAATCACCAGTTTCATAATAGCCCGGAAATGTATCCAGATAACTCTTCGTGTATCTTTCTGGCGCATTCCAAAGAGTAGTTGCTGATCCCGGAGGGAGAGGCAATTTAACTACAATAGCACCTAGCTCACCAGCCTTAACTGCCAACCCTTGATCATCAAGTACTTGTATATTCCAACCTGGCATCGCCACTGACGGAGAGCCTAATTTTATAGGTAATTGTTCTATTCCGAGTGGATTTGCCGCCATTGGTGACCCAGTTTCAGTCTGCCACCAGTGGTCTATCACTGGCACATTTAACATTTTAGAAGCCCAATTAATCGTATCAGGGTCCGCTCTCTCACCAGCTAAGAATAATGCCTTCAAGTGAGTTAAATCATACCCACTTACCAGCTTTCCAAGTGGATCTTCACGTTTAATAGCCCTGAAAGCAGTTGGCGCTGTAAAGAAAGTTTTTACTTTATACTCTTCCATAATACGCCAAAAGGTACCAGCATCAGGTGTACCTACCGGCTTTCCTTCAAAAAGAACTGTAGTATTTCCATTCAACAAAGGTGCGTAAACAATATAACTGTGTCCAACCACCCAACCCACATCCGAAGCTGCCCAATAAACGTCTCCAGGCTTAACATTAAATATATTTGACATAGACCAATGCAATGCAACCATGTGCCCTGCCGTAGGCCTAACTACACCCTTGGGTTCACCCGTAGTGCCAGAAGTGTATAGGATATATAAAGGATGATCACCACTAACCGGAACACATTCCACAGGCGCACTGTTGGTTTTTAACTCATCCCAATCAACATCTCTTTCTGCTATTAATGTTGCTTTCAATTGATCTCTCTGGTGTATCACGCAAAACAACGGTTTGTGGACTGACATTTCTATTGCACCATCCAAAAGCGGCTTATAATCAATAACTTTATTTCCTTCGATCCCACAACTTCCTGCAATAATAGCTTTTGGTTTTGCATCATTTATTCGGGTAGCAAGCTCATTGGATGCAAAACCACCAAAGACCACCGAATGAATAGCTCCAAGACGCGCACACGCAAGCATTGCTTCTATCGCCTCTGGCACCATTGGCATATATATGATTACTCGATCCCCGGCTATTACACCTTTGCTGCTTAACCCTCCCGCTAGAAGTGCTACTTTTTTTTGTAACTCAGAGTAGCTAATAGCTCTTTTAGTTAGGGTTACTGGACTATCATAAAGTATGGCCGTCCGATCACCGTTACCTGCCTCCACATGCCTATCCACTGCATTCCAGCAACAGTTTACACTCGAGTCTTTAAACCAGTTGGGTGTGTTTTCATCCTCAAAAAATGCTCTACTTGGTTTCTTAAACCAATCAATTCCTTCGGCTGCCTCCATCCAAAACTTTTCAGGATTTAACTGCCATTTAGCGTAGACTTCATCGTAACCCAAAAAAATACTCCACTTTCATCTTAAAAATTAAGTTTTATATAAGCCTGATCTAATTACCTATTAATAAAGTGAATGTAACTTAAAAAAATAAACTTAACCATATTCAGATACTGGTGTTCCTGCCAACGCAGAGATATTTAACAAACCTCTAGCAGTTATAGCAGGGGTAACTATATGTGCACGGTTACCCATTCCCATCAATATTGGGCCAACTTCTGTACCACCCGCCTTTATCTTTAAGATATTTCTTACTGCAGATGCAGCATCTGTATTTGCAAACACCAAAACATTCGCTGAACCAGAAAACCTAGAATCTGGAAAAATCCTCTTTCGTAGTTCTTCATCCAGAGCTGAGTCAGTATGCATTTCCCCTTCATACATAAAATCTCTACTTTCATTATCGAGAATTTCTAATGCTTCACGCATTCTCCTTCCTGTATCACAATCTAGATTGCCAAACTGCGAATGGGAGCAAAGGGAGATTTTAGGTTCAATTCCAAAACGCCGAACATGTCTTGCTGACGCAATGACGGTGTCAGCTATTTGACGTGGAGTTGGTTCTGAATGTACATTTGTGTCAGTTATAAAAAGTGGTCCATCTTCTAAAATCATCAAAGAAAGAGCCGCAATCGGATGTAAAGCACCTCTACCTAATACATCCTGAATATAATTTAAATGCCATCGATATTGACCAAATGTACCACATATTAAACTATCTGCTTCTCCACGATGGACCATTACTGCAGCTATAGCAGTCGTATTGGTTCGCATTATTCTACGCGCAAGTTCAGGAGTGACCCCTCTCCTTTGCATAATTGACAAATAAGTTGTCCAATAGTCCCGATAACGCGAGTCATTCTGAGGATCCACCAACTCAAAATCCTTATCAGCCTGCATTAACAAACCGGCTCGATCTATTTTTCGAGAAATTACGTCTCTTCTACCAATAAGAATTGGTCTATCAGTAGTTTCTTCTAATACTGCAGATGCCGCTCTTAAAACTCTTTCACTCTCTCCTTCCGCGAACACCACTTTGCGAGATTGTTTGGACGCCGCATCAAAAACTGGCCTCATTAACAAAGCAGATTTTGATATAGAATTATCTAAAGACTCTTGATAAGCGTCGAAGTCCTCGATCAATCTAGTTGCTACCCCACTTTCAATAGCGGCCTTCGCAACGGTTGAAGCTACCACCCCCATTAAACGTGGATCAAAAGGTTTTGGAATTAGGTAATCTCTTCCAAAAGACATTTTCTCTCCACGATATGCTTCAGCAACCTCTGCAGAACTTGTAGCCCTCGCCAATTGAGCTATCCCATTGACGCAAGCAATTTTCATTTCATCATTGATCTCAGATGCACCTACATCTAACGCACCCCTAAAAATGAAAGGAAAACATAATACATTGTTAACCTGATTTGGAAAATCTGATCTACCAGTCGCTATTATAGCATCAGGACGGACAGAAAGGACTTCCTTTGGTAAAATTTCTGGATCTGGGTTTGCTAAGGCAAATATTATAGGAGAAGAAGCCATTTTTTCTACCATCTGCGTAGTTAGGACGCCTTTTGCTGAAAGTCCAAGAAATAAATCTGCATCAGCAATAATTTCGTTTAGATCACGTAACTTTGTATCTTGTGAAAAGTCTTTTTTATGTGAATTTTGCTCTTCCTGACGCCCCTTATAAACAACACCTTTTATATCATATAGCCATATATTTTTTTTTCGTACGCCAAGTTTCATTAACATATTCAAACATGCTATTCCTGCTGCGCCTCCTCCTGTAGAAACAACTTTAATATCTTTAAATTTTTTCTTATTAACTAATAGTGCATTTGTAACAGCCGCCCCAACTACAATTGCAGTTCCATGCTGATCATCATGAAAAACAGGAATATTCATTTTCTCTCTACATATTTTCTCAACAATAAAGCAGTCAGGAGCCTTTATATCCTCAAGATTAATAGCTCCGAATGTTGGCTCCAGTGAACAAATTATCTCTGCAAGTTTATAAGGATCCGTTTCATTTAACTCGATATCAAAGCAATCGATATTTGCAAACTTCTTAAATAGTACTGCCTTCCCTTCCATTACAGGCTTGGCAGCAAGACCTCCAATATTCCCTAAACCCAGAACAGCAGTACCATTAGTTACAACTCCAACAAGATTGCCTCTAATAGTGTACTCACTTACAAGCTCAGGATTAGAGTTAATCGCTAGGGAAGCCTCCGCGACACCAGGGGTATATGCTCGTGATAAGTCTCTACCATTGGCTAGAGGTTTAGTAGCTCTAATCTCTAACTTTCCTGGCTTTGGATATCGATGATAATCAAGCGCCGCCTGGGTGAAATTGGTTTTTCTTCCTGTAGTCAACTCTTTTACTCCTAAATTTAGTTTAATATTAAACTAAATTGTAAATATGGCCTATTAATTGTTATTTCTTAAATCTAGATCAAGTGTCGCATAATATCTTATCCAAAGCTATATTTTTCGAAAGTTAAAACTATGGATATTACTAAGGCTAGATTCATTTTATCAACAAAAGAAGTAAAAATGATCTACCTTTTTTCAAATACATCAGGGATTCAACTTAAGTCTATTTTTCAACTGATGTTCCAGCAGTCATTGTATTTTCTGGGTGTAGAATAATTGTCAGACTGGCGCAATTCAATTAAAAAATTGTAATTAAGCAAATTGCTCGGTAATTAATCTTTCCTCTAGCCCGTGACCAGGATCAAAAAGAATTTTATGAACAATGGCTGGCTCTGTCTCAATCTCGACGGATGTTACTGGCCCAGCCGCTCGACTGTCGGCATAAGCTACTACAGGACGCTTTTCTGATTCCAAGACCTCTAATCGAACTTGTGCAATCTTTGGCAATAAAGCCCCTCTCCATCGTCTGGGCCGAAATGCCGACATTGCAGTTAATGCTAAAACATCACTTCCTATTGGCAAAATTGGGCCATGTGCCGAATAGTTGTAAGCGGTTGACCCTGCAGGAGTGCAGACTAGTGCCCCATCACACACAAGTTCTTCTATTCTAACTTTCCCATCAACTGACACCTTAAGTTTAGCCGCCTGTGCGCCAATCCGTAACAAAGATACTTCATTAATTGCTAAAGAATCATGTGTTTGACCAGTCGCACTAACTGCTCGCATTCTAAGGGGGTTAATTAACTCTTCCTGACTTTTCTTAAGTCTATTTTGCAGATCTTCTTTTCTAAAATCATTCATTAAGAAACCTACTGTCCCGCAGTTCATTCCGTACACAGGACGATTTAAAGGTTGAGTTAAATGGAGGGTTTCCAACATAAAGCCATCGCCACCCAGTGCTACTATCACATCACTTTCGTCTGCCTCTACTTGACCATACGTCTCTACCAAGCTTTCCAAAGCGCTACGCGCCTCAAGTGTATCTGAGGCCATAAATGAAAGCTTATACTTTTTTACCATAATGTAAGTCCCATGACCTATTAGTTGTCTGTACCAAATAAAATTACAAGTATAAAAAATTACTTTAAGGTATTAAAATATACAATACGAGTTTACTTTTCTGTTAAGCATTCTAAACACAGGTAACCAATTATTATAGTGACAAATTATTCGAGGTGAGAATGGCTAACCCTTACAACAAGAACTTTTTTGAACAAGGTCTCAATGATAGCGATCCAGAATTGTATGGCTCTATTAAAAAGGAACTTTTGCGTCAACAAGAGGAAATCGAACTAATAGCTTCCGAGAACATTGCATCTAGAGCTGTGATGGAAGCTCAGGGCTCCATTATGACTAATAAATACGCCGAAGGATATCCAGGAAAACGATATTACGGAGGTTGTGAATATGTCGATCTTGCAGAGAACTTAGCTATTTCAAGAGCCTGCAAATTATTTGATTGTAATTATGCTAATGTTCAACCCAATTCTGGTTCCCAGGCTAATCAAGCAGTGTTTTTAGCTCTACTCAAGCCAGGAGACA
>CAJIZW010000070.1 GCA_905181985.1 uncultured Paracoccaceae bacterium
GATCGCTAATGCAGCATCAGAAATTACACCCGACTTTGGGTATAAGAGAATTTGGCCCATATGGCTAACATCAAACAAGCCTGCTGCCACTCTTGTGTGGAGATGCTCTTTCATTACTCCAAGGCTGTACTGTACTGGCATCTCATATCCGGCAAAAGGTACCATTTTAGCACCATTCGCAAGATGATAATCGTATAAGCTTGTCCGTTTAAGTGTGGTCATAAAACCCCCTAATTTTTTAACCATAAAAAACAACACTATTGACGAGTAGAATGACCCGTTAGCGATGCCCCTCTGTCCTTTTGCCTGAGATCGTTATCCCTTCGGCGAGTGCTCTTTGACACTTCTCTCCAGATTTTATGTTGATATGCAGGTCCTTTTGCCTGAGAGTTTCCGGGGCGGTTGCTCCTTCGGCACTGGTAATCCAGATTCTCCCTGCATACACTGGGTAGTGATAAAATAATTGTTTTAGTTCAGCAAGCCCTAGCTTGTAAAAATTTAAAAGATATTGGTAAGCAAGTATAGCATTCTACAATCTCCGTAAATTATTATTAAAGGATTCCTCGATTAATCTTGTTAAGAGTTTTCATTAGTGAGGAGTTTTTATATCTATTTAATGAAAAATTATTAGCATATTTTGGGAGCGTTGATTCCGTAACCCACGCTGCGCACAATTCTCCAGCGGCGCATGCGGCCATGGTTCCAAATCCAGAAAAAGCACTATTTACAAATGCACCTTCTTTTACCATTGGCCCGATTAAAGGCCAATTTTCATTTGTCATAGTGTACCAGCCGCCATAATGAACAAAGTTTTTAGGAAGCTTACCGTAGTATTTTTTAAGAGCTGGGTTCAATTGTGCGGCCCCTCTTAATACGATCTCTGGAAAGTATTTATGTAATTCAGGCTTTCTTGAAATATTCATCTTTTCTGTACTATAAGCCCACCCCAATTTTAACCACTGACTATCCCCTTCCCCCTCGGGTCGACAATGCACTGCGCCAGGAAGCTGTTTGGCTAAAAAGCAAAGGTCAGGGTCAGTAAGTATTATTTCTTTTTCATCAGAAGACCAATCAATAGATTGTTTATCTAGATCTATTGAGAAGGGCATATCTCTAGGGATAGCTTTTAAATGATCAGGGAAAGCTATTTTTTGTTGTAAAATGTTAAAGATAGGTAATTTAATGTCTAGCATCTCCGCTACTTTATCCGAGTACGGTCCCGCAGCATTAACAATTTTATCCACACAAATTGATTGCATACCGCTTTCTGTTTGTAGCTGTAGTGTATAGTGGTCAGTTAAATTTATACTTTTGACCTCTCCTTTTATTCTCTCGTGCCCATTACTTTTGCAAAAATTCATCATAAATTCTGCAATTTGCTGACTATTTATTTGCCCACCTTTCCTGATATGAAGGATTGTTTTTATATCTTTAGAGAAAGAGGGGAAGTTGGTTTGAATAAGCTTCTGGTCTTGTAACACATCTACACCGTCAGGTTTGTCCAAAAAATCATAATTTGAATTAGCAACATAATTGTTTTTGTTAAATTTTTTGTGATAACGAATTAGGCTCGAACTTTTTGACCCTAAACCAAACCTGAGTTGGTCAATTAGGTCCCTTATATTGTTCTCCCTAGTTGATAAGACATACCCTCGCCTTGAAATATTTTTTCTATTACCAGTTATTTCAACTAAATTTTCGAGCAAATCTATACTTCTATTCATTAAGTCAACCATTGATGGATGTGGCCACCAATTGCGGTAGTTTTCACCGGACTGAGATGAGGTGAAAGACATTGGGTTACCTATATCAATTAAAAAAACATTTGATAAATTATATTTTAAACATAGGTAATAGGCTGTTGAAATGCCTATGAATCCACTTCCTATAATTGCAATTTTTGTGTTATTGGTTGCCATGCGTACAGACCTTTTTATGAACGAAAAGTGGATAAAGCTCATTTTTGTAAAAGCTAGTTTACACTACAATACTTTTGATTAAGGTTGTATTAATAATATTTAGTTAGGTTACTGAATTAGATTTATAATATATTACTCTTTTAAAGGCAGGAAAGCATATGTTGAACAAGCATGGAATAAAACCAGGAGGTCCGATTCAGGTTTTTAATACTGGGGATGCCCGCGCATTGCCGGTAATTGATCGAGCTGAGGGCATCTATATGTGGGATACAAATGGCAAGAAATATTTTGATGGTTCGTCTGGGCCGGTAACAACTAATTTAGGGCATGCGAATGAGCAGGTACTAAAGGCGATGTCAAACCAGGCAAAAAAAGTGTGTTATGCTAGTGTTGCTGTTTTCGAAAACTCTCCAAACCAAAGGCTGGCAGAAAAGCTAGTCTCTTTGTCAGGAACAGGTTTTGATCAAGCATTTATTGTTTCAGGGGGATCAGAGGCTACAGAGTCAGCAATTAAACTTGCCCGCCAGTATGCTGTTGCAAAAGGTGAGTATAAAAGAACTAAAGTTTTAGGAAGAAACCCAAGTTACCATGGATCAACTTTAGGCGCATTTTTAGTTTCAGGTGACCCAGTTGCTGAGTCGATGTTTGGTTCTATGGCTAAAGTTATGCCAAAAGTTCCAACTCCATTTTCTTACCGGTTACCTGATAATCATGATGTAAATAGTTATGCTCGAGAGTGTGCTGGAAAACTGGAACAAGTTATCCTAATGGAGGGGGTTGAGAATGTTTTAGCCTTTATTCTTGAAACTGTTGGTGGGCTATCTTCAGGAGGATTAGTCGCTCCAGATCATTATTACGAAACGGTTAGAGAAATTTGTACTCGTTATGGTGTTTTATTAATCTATGATGATGTAATGGCTGGTGCTGGCCGCACAGGAAAGTTTTTATCTGCAGAGCATTGGCCAAATGCCCGTCCTGATCTTGTTACTTTGGCTAAAGGGGTGGCTGCCGGTTACACGCCTATAGGTGTGGTTATGGCGCCGAATGAGATTGTTGGTACAGTTGTTGACGCAGGTGGTTTTCAACATGGTCACACATACGCGGCCAACCCGCTTTCATGCGCTGTAGGGGAGGCCGTTGTTAGTGAATTAATTGAAAATGATTTGATGAATAATGCTACAGAAATGGGTGGATACCTTGAGTCAAGATTAAAAGGGTTAGCTAATTCAAGCCAGATAATTGGAGATATTCGAGGCAAAGGTTTGTTATTAGCAGCAGAGTTAGTCGCAAATAAAGAAACTAAAGAAATGTTGCCCATCAAGTGTCGTGGCGTCTATAGGCTTGTTGAAATTGGAATTGAAAAC
>CAJIZW010000071.1 GCA_905181985.1 uncultured Paracoccaceae bacterium
TTAGGGGCCAGAGGATTAGGAAAAACGTGGCCCAATCCATCAGTTGGTTGTGTGATTATTTCAAATGATAAAGTTGTGGGCCGTGGGTTTACAGCAGCTGGAGGACGACCTCACGCCGAAATACTTGCTTTAGAGCAAGCAGGTAAACTAGCAGAGAATTCAACAGTCTATGTAACATTGGAGCCTTGCTCTCATCATGGGAAAACTGGGCCCTGCGTTGAAGCCCTTGTGAAAGCAAAAGTAAGGAGAGTGGTAGTTTCCTTAAAAGACCCAGACGTTAGGGTTTGTGGGAGAGGTATAAAAGCTCTAAAACAAGCGGGTATTTCAGTTAGTTTAGGAATGTTGAGGAAGGAAGCATTGGAAGTTAATCGTGGATTTATTAATAAAGTGTTGCTTGAAAGACCGTTAGTAACCTTAAAGATATCCTCTACTTTTGATGGTAAAATTGCGACTGATTCAGGTGAAAGCCAATGGATAACAGGTCCTGAATCTCGACGCAAAGTGCATACTATGAGGGCTAAACATGATGCAATTTTGGTTGGGGGTGGAACTGCACGTAAAGATCTTCCACTTCTAACAGTAAGAGGTTTAGGAGTTAAGCATTCTCCTGTTCGAATTTTAGTAAGTAATAACTTAAATTTACCTCAACAAAGCCCCATGGCTGATTCGTGTAATGACTCACCAATTTGGCTTATACACGGACCCGATCCTGATACTGTGAGTAGGGAGTTTTGGTTGCGTAGAAATGCAAAACTTATAGAAGTCCCACTATTAAATGGAAATCACTTAGATCTAACAGTAGCCCTTAGAGCGCTTGCTCAAATGGGTATTACTAGGGTATTTTGTGAGGGTGGGGGTAAAATTGCGGCTTCATTGATACAGAATAATCTTGTTGACCGAGTTATAGGCTTTACAGGGGGAAAGATATTTGGCGCATTAGGAGTTCCAGGTATGGCAGCTCTAAGTTCAAGACATTTAAAAGATATGCCAACTTTAACATCTGTTGAGATTGAAAAGGTTGGTAATGATATTTTACATACTTGGACAGTTGTGCAAGAAAACACTATAATGGATAGATTGTAAGTGTACTCAGATTAGTTTTGATTTAAGGAAAAAAAATGTTTACGGGAATAGTCAGTGATATTGGAACTGTTTTAGAATTAGAACAAAGAGGAGACCTAAGAATACGGATAGCCTGTTCTTACCCTGAGGATAGTATAGATATTGGCTGCTCCATATGTTGCAATGGGATCTGTCTAACTGTGATTGAATGTGGCACATCTGGAAGTACATATTTTGACGTTGAAGCCTCTGCTGAGAGTATTTCCAAAACTAACATTAAAAAATGGATTCAAGGTACAAGATTAAATTTAGAGCGCTCTTTACGATTAGGTGATGAACTGGGGGGACATATTGTTTCGGGTCATGTGGACGGTTTAGCTAAGATTCTTAGTAAAGAAGATTGTGGTGATAGTACAAAAATTGTATTTGAACTCTCTGAAACCTTAGCAAAGTTTTGCGCCTCTAAGGGGTCGGTCTGTCTAAACGGTACTTCTCTTACGATTAATGAGGTTTTTCGTGATAAATTTAGTATAAACTTGATTCCACATACAAAGTCAGAAACTAACTGGAAATTTTGTGAAATAAGAGACGAAGTAAATATTGAAATAGATACCTTAGCCCGTTATGTCTCTAGGTTAAAAGAGTATGATTAATTGTTTGAACCTTTCGTTTGAAAACACATACTAATTAATGGAGTTTAAATGACGAAATCTGTTCAGCAGTTAGTAATTTCACCGATTGAAGAAATTATAAACGACGCAAGAAATGGTAAAATGTTTATACTCGTTGATCACGAAGATCGTGAAAATGAGGGCGATTTAATAATACCTGCAGAAATGGCAACGGCTGAAACTGTTAATTTTATGGCAAAATATGGGCGGGGTCTTATTTGTCTTGCTTTGACTGGGGACCGGGTTGATCATCTAAACTTACCCCTGATGTCATCACATAACTCGTCTCGTCACGAGACTGCTTTTACCATTTCAATAGAAGCGCGAGAGGGTGTTACTACTGGGATTTCTGCTCACGATAGAGCTCATACCATTTCTGTAGCAATAGGTAAAAATCGCTCGTCCTCAGATATTGCGACTCCTGGGCATGTTTTTCCTCTTAGAGCAAAAGAGGGTGGCGTGTTAGTAAGAGCTGGACATACAGAGGCAGCAGTAGATATTTCTAGATTAGCTGGTTTAAATGAATCAGGGGTTATTTGTGAGATTATGAATGATGATGGAACTATGTCTCGATTGGATGATTTAATTGGTTTTGCAAAACAGCACGGCCTACGTATAGGAACAATTAGTGACCTAATCTCATATAGGAGAAGGCATGATAATTTGGTTGCCGAAACATCAAACAAGATGGTTTCCTCCGTTTATGGAGGGGATTGGCAGATGCGCACTTTCAAAGACGAAATTCAAGGAGGGACGCACGTAGTCCTTTCAAAAGGTACTTTAGACAAAGAGATCACAGTTCTCACTCGCATGCACGTTTTCAATCCTTTTGAAGATGCCTTGGGGATAAATGACGGGAACTCTCCTACTTTATCAACTGCAATGAGAATTATTTCTCAGGAAGGAAGGGGGGTTGTCGTGTTGCTTCGAGATATGAATGCGACCCTAAGTGCAGATTCAGAATCTTCCTCGTCCACCCTGAGGGAGTATGGTTTAGGAGCACAGATTCTAGCCGAATTAGGTCTTGGAGCCATTGAATTATTGACCAACTCACCATCACCGAAAGTTGTAGGTTTGGACGCTTACGGTTTAAAAATTACTGGAACTAGACCGCTAACACATGAGGAATTAGATGATAACATCGGAGACTAACAGACAGGTCCTTAATTTCGTAACTCCAGTAAAGATCTTAATAGTGATATCTCCATATTACAAAGATATAAGTGACAATTTGATATCTGGGGCTATGAAAGAATGTAATAAATTCGATACTGATGTCCATACAGTAGAGGTGCCTGGGGCGCTTGAAATTCCTTCAGCTATTCGTATAGCTTTTAGGAAATCAAATTATGATGGATTTATTGCCTTGGGATGTGTTGTCAGAGGTGAAACTTCACATTACGAGACAGTATGTTGTGATAGTTCCCGTGGCTTGATGTTATTAGGAATTCACGGCGCAAATATTGGTAATGGAATATTAACAGTAGAAAATATGGCCCAGGCTGAGGAAAGGGCTGATCCAAAGAAACTGAATAAAGGTGGTGGAGCAGCCATTGCAATGTTAAGCTTAATTCACTTTGAGCGAACTATTATTAAAAAGAACCCAGACGTGGGATTCAAATCCAGTAACTTTCGAGTTGATGGTACAGAGCTGGATAAAGGAATATCGTGAACACACAAATAAAAAAAGTAAATGAAAAGTCAGCAGCTCGTTTCTACTCAGTACAAGCTTTGTTTCAAATGGAACATTCTGGTCTTTCCATAGATTCGGTGATTACTGAATTTGAGGAGCATAGAATTGGTGCTATCTACAACAACACTGAATTTGGAATGTGTAACACATCACTTTTTAAAAATATTCTTAATTTAGCAGTTTTAGAACAAACTATGATTGATAAGGCAACTGATCGAGCATTGGCTACTAACTGGCCTATAGACAGAATTGACCCAACCTTAAGGGCGATCTTTAGAGCTGCAGGGGCTGAAATGTTATTAGGAAAGACTCCACCAAAAGTTATTATTGTCGAATTTATTGATGTCGCTAATGCATTTTTGTCGGATGACAAGGGATTGCCACTTGTAAACGCAGTTTTAGATAAGATGTCGAAAGAACTTCAACAAAGCGAGTTGTGACTAAGTCTTATTGGTAATACCTAATCAAATAAAAAGTAGCGGGACCACCAACAACCGTTGGAATAGCTAATTCCCGAGGACCTGGTTTTACAGGTGGGCACCAGATAATCGAACCAAGATCCGATCAGAGCCAGTTCCCTCGAATTTGCTTAAGGCCACTGGAATGTTGTTTCCAATTACGAGAAGGGTAGAGCCGCCAAGGTCCTAATAAGATGTTTGATATAAAGCTACAAGTGATCGTTTTGTTGATTCAATTGTTTTATTTTTTTTTCTTGTCCATATCTTGCGCTATGAGTGCTGCGGCTTTAAGTTCCTCTGCAATTTCTAACGCTTCTTCAGGGTCAAAGTCTAAAGGTATATTTATATTTTTTCCTTCTATATATATTCTAACCATACCCAGAGATGTGGGGCCGATAGATAAATTTGTTTCTACATTACTTTGACTATTTATACTCATATTCATTCCTTGATTTACAGGCTGACCAATTTTTTACTTTTTATAATCGTTAGTGTCTGAAATAGGTGCTGGAATGGTATAAGTAAGGCAATCTGGATGACTTTACAATTGTAGGTCTTGCAATCTGTATAAAATATGGATTAGTCAGTTACCAGTGCCGCCTTAGCTCAGTTGGTTAGAGCGCCTGATTGTGGATCAGGAGGTCCCCCGTTCAAACCGGGGAGGTGGTACCATACATATTTTTTATGATTAAAAGCTTAGATACATATATAGTTGGGTCATTATTTTTCTGTGTTTATTTTTATTTGTTTTCGAATTTTTCCAGTGACGCTATCAAAGATAAAAATTCTGTCATCAGATGAAATTATAGCTATCCAATCAGAACCCTGAGAGTAAGAAATCGCTTTTGTACCTTTTGGTAAAGTTATCTCTTGTGGTATTTTAATTTTTGATGGTTGTAATTTGATAACAAGAAGGGTTATCACAATTATTATCCCGGCAATCATTGTAACTGTCAGGGTAGTTACTAAAATACGAAGAAATCTTATATTGGTAGGGTCTAATCCCGATGTTTTATTCATGAATCAAGGCTCGCGTGTAGTAGAAATTGAAATAATGGGCAACCGTATTACTCGTCTTGATAAAGCACTGACAGCTTATGCACCAGTCTCTTTAAATTTGAGTAGATCTTATGCAACGCGCTTAATCCATAAAGGAGCTGTAAGCTTAGAAGGTGTCATTGTTAAAGAAGCCGACTTCAAGGTGCTCGATAGACAAGTATGGAAAATAATAATCCCTGAAATTACTACTTTAGAAACAGTAGCACAAAACATACCACTAGATGTAGTTTTTGAAGATGGGTACTTGATAATAGTAAACAAACCAGCTGGTATGGTTGTCCACCCTGCACCCGGATCCCTTGATAAAACTTTAGTAAATGCCCTATTATACCATTGCTCAGATACTCTTTCTGGAATTGGAGGTGAGCGTCGGCCTGGAATTGTCCACAGGATTGATAAGGACACATCCGGTCTACTTGTAGTAGCAAAATCAGATATTGCTCATCATGGATTAGCAAAACAGTTTGAAAAACATAGTGTGACACGAAAATATCTTGCTTTATGCCACGGAGTTCCCGATGCAGCTGATCCGAGGTTGCTCGGTATTCCAGGGGTAGGCTTTGAACCTGGAAATATTCTTAAAATTGTGGGTAATCTGGCACGACATAGACATGAACGGCAGAGGCAAGCGGTGGTTAAAAATGGAGGAAGGCACGCTGTAACACGAGCACGAGTCTTGCAAAAGTTTGGTACTCCAGTGGCTTTATCGTTAATTGAATGCTGGTTGGAGACAGGTCGCACTCATCAAATTAGAGTTCATATGACCCATGTTGGACATTCTTTGGTTGGTGACCCTGTTTACGGATCAAAGCGTAAAATGTCGGGAAAAGCATTTTCTGAAACGACACAAGCCTCAATCAAATCATTCCCTAGGCAGGCGTTGCATGCATCTGAATTAGGTTTTATACATCCGGTTAGTAACGAACATATGCACTTCACTGCTCCCGTGCCAGAAGATTTTTCTAAGTTAATTAATGAATTGAGTGATAAAGCATAGAGTCTCTCAGCTTCTAGTTTTCTGATGTTGGAAATGTGCCTATCTACTTTCTTAACTAAAATAACAAAATTTTTTTGTTTTCCTTAGTACTTGAAAGAAACCTATTCAGTAAATATCTATAGATCATAGTAAAGGAGACAATTTATATGTCTAACTACTCGAATTTACCGGCTCCAACCCCAGATGGCGGCTTAAGCAGATACCTTCAACAAGTAAGGAAGTTCCCAATGTTGGAGCCAGAGGAAGAGTATATGCTGGCCAAGCGTTGGGTCGATCACGAAGATACTGACGCTGCACATAGGTTGGTGACTTCTCATCTTAGACTGGCTGCAAAAATAGCAATGGGCTACCGTGGTTATGGTTTACCACAGTCTGAAGTGATTTCGGAGGCTAATGTTGGCCTTATGCAAGCGGTGAAAAAATTTGATCCAAATAAGGGCTTTCGACTTGCAACTTATGCCATGTGGTGGATTCGAGCTTCAATTCAAGAATATGTCTTACGCTCTTGGAGTTTAGTAAAATTAGGTACGACAAGTGCTCAGAAAAAACTATTTTTCAACCTAAGGAAGGCAAAAAATAGAATAGGTGCGTTTGAAGAGGGAGATTTGCGGCCTGAGAATAGAAAACGAATAGCCACGGATTTAAATGTTAAAGAAACTGAGGTTGACTCAATGAATCGGAGAATGTCTGGGGTCGACGCGTCACTTAATGCGGTTATATCTGTTGACGGTGACGGTTCAACGCAATGGCAAGACTGGCTTGAAGATGAAAATGCTGATCAAGCTACCGATTATGAAGAGAAAGAAGAGTTTGATAGCAGAAAAGAACTTCTGGTCTCTGCAATGGAAATTTTGAATGATAGAGAGAGAGATATTCTTACGAGACGACGATTGACTGAAACCATCTCAACACTAGAAGAGTTAAGTTTACATTATAAAGTTAGTCGAGAAAGAATTCGTCAGTTAGAGGTTCGGGCATTTGAAAAACTACAATCACGAATGCAAGCTTTAGCAGAAGAAAAAGGAATGATTTAATAGTTAAAACTGTATCTTTTAAAGCCTAGAGGTCATCTAGGCTTTCGAGTTCATCAATCATATTTGAAATTAAGTTTAAGCCCAACTCCCAAAATTTAGGGTCAGAGGCGTTAAGTCCAAAAGGTTTAAGAAGTTCTGTGTGGTGTTGAGAGCCTCCAGCTTTTAACATGTTTATGTATTTTTGTTGAAAATCTGGACACCCAGCCTCATAAGAGGAGTATAGAGCATTGACTAAACCATCACCAAAAGCATACGCATAAACATAAAATGGTGAATGGACGAAATGTGGAATATAGGCCCAAAAGGTTTCATAACCTTCCATGAATTCAAAAGCTGGTCCAAGGCTAGACCCTTGAATTGACATCCACAGTTTGTTGATATCATCGGAAGAGAGTTCGCCTTTGGACCTTGCCTCATGCAATTTACATTCGAAGTCATAAAAAGCTATTTGTCTTACAACTGTATTTATTTGATCTTCTATTTTTCCAGCAAGAAGGATACGCTTTTGTTCCTTTGAAGTAGCACTTTTAAGTACTTTCTTAAACGTTAACATTTCACCAAATACAGAGGCTGTTTCGGCTAGGGTTAGGGGCGTCGAAGAAAGTAACTCACCTTGGCTGGCTGCAAGAACTTGATGTACACCATGCCCAAGTTCGTGGGCAAGGGTCATCACATCTCGGGGTTTACCAAGGTAGTTAAGCATTACATATGGATGCACATTTGTTACCGTTGGATGCGCAAATGCTCCAGGTGCTTTACCAGGTTTAACTGCCGCATCTATCCAGTTCTTTTCAAAAAATACTCTTGCAATATCTGATATTTCAGGAGAAAAGTCTGCATATGCTTCAAGTACAGTACTTTTTGCAACTGGCCAACTCACTAACGGGCTGTCTTCTTGTGGGAGGGGAGCATTCCGATCCCAAACTTGAAGTTTCTCTAACTTGAGCCACTTGCGTTTAATTTCATAGTACCTGTGACTAATCTTGGGATACGCATTCACGACTGCATCTCTAAGAGCTTGTACGACTTCAGGCTCAACGTGATTGGAAAGGTGACGACCATATTGAGGTGTTGGCATCTTACGCCACTTATCTTGGATTGATTTTTCTTTTGCGAGTGTATTATGAATTCGTGTAAAAATTTTGATATTCTTGTTAAAAACTTTTGCTAACTCTACAGAAGCAGCTTCTCTTTTGGCTCTATCAGGATCTGTAAGTAAATTTAACGTTGCTTCTATCCCTAACAGCTCATTTGAAACTTTAAACTCTAAACCTGAAATTGTTTCATCAAATAACCTGTTCCAAGAGGATGATCCAACGGTCGAGAGGTCATGAATATAATGTTCTAATTGTTCGGATAGTTGATGCGGCCGCATTGTCCTAAGCCTATCAAATATTGGTTTATAACGGTTTAACTTTGTATTTGTATTAAAGAGCTTATTTAATTTAACTTCATCAAGCTTATTTATCTCTAATGAGAAAAAAATTAAATGAGAGGTTATATTTGTAAGACTATCTTGTTTATCAATTAGAAACTTACTCCTAGTTTCATTTGTTGTTTCTTGATAGTATCTTAGGCCTGCATATGACATTATTCGTCCTGAAACCTGCTCAATGGTTTCATATCTTGTTATGCAGTTGAGCATACCCTTAGCGTCCAGCGTAGATAAACTTGTTTCATAATCAGCAGCAAAGTTTTTACACTCAGTCTTCAACCAATTAACGTCATCCGTTATTTCTATACATTCAGGGCTAGAGTATAAGTCGCTCAGATCCCAGTCAGGTAACCCTGCCAGAGCACCACTTTGTTCAGCCTTATTAAGTAGTAAGTCATTTGTTAAGCATTTTAAAAAAAAAGCCATTTATATTACCTCGTAAATGTATAAATTCATCAAAATTTAAATTGTTTTATTCTTTAGATCTGAGATGCCTTGAAGACCTAATTGCCCCATATTAGCAATTAAGTCTTTAGTTAAAATATCAATCAGATGGTTGGGACCTTTTGTTCCCATAGCGCCTAGAGAGTAATGCCAAGCTCCCCCCATCATCACAAAATCTGCACCTGATGATAGGGCTCTTAAGATATCTAAACCCCCTTCTATCCCACTGTCAAAAATGATTGGTAGCTTAGTAACTTTCCTTATTTTTGGTAAAACCTCTATTGAAGAATAAGTACCGTCAAATTGACGACCGGCATGATTTGATACCCATATAGCATTAACACCTTCTTGCTCTAAACTTCTTGCATCCTCTGCTCTCATTACACCTTTAACTACTAGATTACCTTTCCATTTCTTCCTTAGGTCCCTTAAATAGTTTATGTCTGGGGAGGTTCTTAATAGGTATCCTATATGTGCAGTAGAAGAGAGTGACTTTCTTTCGTTAGAGTAACTTTGCATCAGCTTCATCTTAGGTATTCCATTTCTAAGAGTATTAGCTAACCACACTGGTTTACTAATTGCTTGCAACCCTAAGCGCCCTGTAAGTCTAGGTGGATGAGTTAATCCGCCACGTATTTGCTTTTCCCTTCTTGATGCATCAGGAACGTCGACAGTTAAAACTAAGGTAGTAAATCCTGAATCTCTTACCCTTTTTAATATATCGTCTAGTATCTCAGCATCTCTAGGTGGATATAATTGAAACCACGCATTTTTATCAATATGAGGAGCCAGGTCTTCTGGAGATTGGCTTGCAACCGTTGAAAGCGTGTAGGGTATATTACTTCCTGCTGCAGTTCTCGCCAAAATTTTCTCTGCGTTAGGCCAAATTAAACCAGACATTCCAACAGGCGCTATACCAAAAGGTAAACCATATTCGTGATTTAATATAGTAGTTTTAAGGTCTGGCTTTATATCTCCGTGGAGTACCGATGGATAAAACATTACTTCATCAAGTTTAGCTCTGTTCCTTTTCCGTGTGTTTTCTAATCCTGTTCCACTATCTAAATATTCCCATACAAAATGAGGAATTCTCTTTTGTGCTCGTTTTTTCAGATCTGATACAGCAGGAAATTTTGAATGATAGTCCATAGAGTCTTTTTCTCTTATTTTTAATAAAAGTCCAGAAAAATAATAGGAACAAAATAAGAACGGGCTTTAACTTAAAGTTATATCGCTGTATTGGATCAATATAATTACAAAAGAGGAATTAAGATATTGCGTAAAGACCAAGACCTCTTACTGGGTCGACTGCCACCATATATAAGGGAACTTAATGAGCCTCAGCAAGAAGCAGTCCTGAGTTTAATGGGGCCAGTCTTAATGCTTGCTGGAGCGGGCACAGGTAAAACCAAAGCATTGACTGCGAGATTTGTTCATTTGTTAAAAACTGGTAGTGCTCATCCTAATGAAATTTTTGCAGTTACTTTTACTAATAAAGCCGCATTCGAAATGAAAAATAGGGTTAGTGGTTTATTAGGTCAGAATGTGGAAGGATTTAAATGGCTGGGTACCTTCCATTCGGTATGTGCTCGTTTCTTGCGCAAGCATGCGGAACTTGTAGGTTTAGAACCTAATTTTACTATTTTGGATACCGATGATCAATTAAGGATTTTCAAACAACTAATTCAAGCTGAAGATATTGATGAAAAAAATTGGCCAGCTCGCTTGTTAGCGTCAACGATAGATAATTGGAAGAATAGAGCATTTACGCCAGAAAATTTACCGATGTCCGAAAATGATAAATATGATGGTAGAGGACGCTCCTTATATACCCAGTATCAAGATCGTCTAACAAGACTAAATGCTTGTGATTTTGGGGATTTATTACTTAAGGTTGTAACTCTGTTGCAAGAAAATGAAATCTTACTTCAGAGGTATCAGAAATTATTTAAATATATCTTGGTTGATGAGTATCAGGATACTAATGTGGTTCAGTATTTACTTTTACGACTACTTGCTGCGGGTCATCAAAATATCTGTTGCGTTGGAGATGATGACCAATCTATCTATGGTTGGCGTGGAGCAGAAGTTGGAAATATTTTGCGATTTGAGAGTGATTTTAAAAATGCAAAAATAATTCGGTTAGAGCAAAACTATAGATCAACAGAATATATTTTGGCTGCTGCAACAGGAGTGATAAGCGCCAATAAAAACCGTTTAGGTAAAACCTTATGGACAAGCTCTAAGGGGGGGGAGCGCGTTCGATTGATAGGTCACTGGGATGGAGGTGAAGAGGCAATCTGGATCAGCGATGAAATTGAGGCCATGCAAGTAGGTACTAGGGGTCTCAGGAAATATAACCTAAGTGAAGTGGCAATTTTGGTCAGGGCATCTCATCAAATGAGAGCGTTTGAAGATAGGTTTTTAAAGACAGGTTTACCTTACAGAGTGATTGGAGGCCCTCGATTTTATGAAAGATTAGAAATCAGAGATGCAATTGCTTATTTCAGGTTACTTGTCTCTTCCAGAGATGACCTTGCCTTTGACAGAATTATTAATACTCCAAAAAGGGGATTGGGTGACAGTGCTCAACAGAAAATTCGAGAAAGCTCACGGATAACTGAAAAATGTCTGCTAGATGGAGCTAGAGAATGCTTATTATCAAATAAATTATCAGGAAAGGGTGCAACTCAGTTAACGCTACTCTTAGATACCTTAGATAGATTGCGTAAGATGTACGTTCAAGGAACAATTTCTCACATCGAAATGGCCGAACAAATTTTAGAGGAGTCAGGTTACACAGAAATGTGGATGAGTTTACAGGATAAGACACCGGATGCTGGTGGTAGATTGGAGAATTTGAAAGAGTTAATAAAGGGGTTGGAAGAATTTGAGAACATGGAGGGTTTTCTTGAACATATAGCTTTGGTCATGGAGAATAATACAGATAATGAAGTTGAAAAAGTTAGTATAATGACCTTGCATGGTGCTAAAGGATTAGAGTTCCCTGCTGTCTTTCTACCTGGCTGGGAGGATGGACTATTCCCTTCTCAACGGTCAATGGATGAGAGTGGTGTGAAAGGCTTGGAAGAAGAGAGAAGGCTTGCATACGTCGGTATTACGCGAGCAGAGGAACTGTGTACCATTTCATTTGTTGGTAGTCGGCAGGTTTATGGGCAGTGGCAGTCAGCTATTCCTTCACGATTTATTGATAGTATCCCGGCAGAATACATTGAGAACTTAACTTTACCGGGCCTATATGGATATCAGTTGGATGAAGGGATTAATCAGGGCTCTGATAACACTGATAAAGTGCCTGATGACATTCAATCACGAGCTGCGATGGCTGATGTATATCAATCACCAGGGTGGAGGAGGCTTCAAAACTCTAAAATGAACCATAAAGTTATTATAGCGAGTAATAAAAATTTGGTTAGGGATGTTGACATTATTAGTGAAAATTTTTCGGTAGATGATAAGGTATTCCATCAAAAATTCGGGTATGGTGTGATCTTAACTTTAGACGGTGGCAATGCTGATGTATTTTTTGAAAAAGCTGGAGAAAAAAAATTAAGAGCCCCAATTGAGAAATATTTAACCCTAGTAGATTCTCTAAATAACTTTGAGTAAGTTTTTGTGGCGGTGCAGGGAGGAATGCACCGCCACATTAAAAACCAGAAGACATAAGGGAGGAATAATGTCTTCTATGGTTTAAGTAAGATCACTATAGTTTTCTGAAGTTATGTAGACAATAATTATTAAAGCATTTCTGATATGCAAAAAACACATATCAATTAGAACAACTTATTGTTAAAGAGCGTCTATTTGGAGTACAATTAATGAATTCATTGCAAAAGAAGGTTTCGGACTGTTTATCCTCAATTGAGCTGCCTGGAGGATCTAATCTAATTTCTAGAGATTTAATACGAGCTTTAGAGGTCAAAGATGGAGTCGTACGTTTTGTGATTGAGATAAAAAGCTCAGAGGTTGAGTTATTTAATCCCATCGTTAAACATACCCAAAAGGTTTTAGAAGCAATTGATGGTGTCTCCAAGGTCTCCATAGTTTTGACATCCCAAAGAGATGCAGCTGAGACAAGTTCGAACTCTCGACCCCCAGATTTAAAAATTGGTAAACATCCTGACCAAAGAGTGGAATCTATTAAACCAGATAGTATACGGCATATTATAGCAGTTGGTTCTGGAAAAGGAGGTGTTGGAAAATCTACTGTGTCAGTTAACCTAGCTGTTGCTCTCGCTAAGAAAGGTGTTCGGGTTGGCTTGCTCGATGCAGATATTTATGGCCCCTCACAGCCTAAAATGCTTGGGTTGACTGGAAGACCAGACTCTCCAGACGGGAAAACTATTATTCCCTTATCGGCATTTGGAGTTGTCGTAATGTCAATTGGTTTTATGGTTGATCCTTCCAAAGCGGTGGTTTGGCGCGGGCCTATGTTACAGGGGGCCCTTCAGCAGATGTTAGGTCAAGTTCAGTGGGGGGATTTGGATGTACTAATAGTTGATCTTCCTCCAGGAACTGGTGATGTTCAGCTTACCCTCTGTCAAAAAGCGCAACTTAGTGGAGCAATTATAGTTTCAACACCACAAGATGTATCATTAATAGATGCTAAAAAGGCTATTGATATGCTTAACGGCCTTAAGGTGCCAGTACTTGGGCTGGTAGAAAACATGTCTAATTATATTTGTCCAAAGTGTGGGCATGAGGCAGAAATTTTTGGGCATGGTGGTGTGAGTGCAGAAGCATCTAAAATGGGGTTACCTTTTTGGGGAGAAATTCCCTTAGATTTAGAAATTAGATTGTCTGGAGATGCTGGAAAACCAATTGCTGCAGGCGATAATTCGATTTCTGAGCCTTATGCTAGGATTGCGCAGAAGCTTATAGATAGCGTGATTTCAAATTAACTCAATAGATAAGCTGATCAGCTTTTTAAATTATATAAACGAATCATAAAGGTTTTTTAAATAAATTTTAAGTTTTTGATCTGTTTTCAAATTTATCACCTAATTTTAACAATTATTTCAGAAATTAGTTTTACTAAATATAGACGTTTTCTCATGCATAGACACAAGATATAGATATATTAGTTAATTAAATAGTTTCTTAGCTAAAAATGGGATAGATTCCCATAAAGTGGTATTGATTTCCACTTAATCCCGTGTATATTTAACTCACGGTAATCGTGGGTTAATTAAACAGGGGCGACTAAGAACCCCACTAGGCGACCATAAAGGTTTCATACAGGCACCCTTTTACCGTGAATTAGTTTGACCCTGCGCAAGCAGACATCCCCCCAGATGGCGCGGGTCAAACACCTCCACAAGAGGAATTCGGCGGATTGGGTGATGGCAGTGACCCAACCGCCGTTTATTTTGCATATGGAATGAAGGAGCTTACTAGATTTGACAGATAGATTTAGAGGCGAAGGGATACATAAGGTCGATGCTAAGGGCCGTGTCTCAATTCCAGCACTTTTCCGGCGAGTTCTTGAGTCGGGTGATCCAGATTGGACGGAAGGTTTAAATCCAAATGCTGTGATGGTATATGGAGGCATCACCCAAAAATACTTGGAAGTCTACACGCAGAATGCTATAAATGAAGTTGACGAAAAAATTTCTTACTTATCACGAGGATCAAAAGAACGCCGTGCCTTAGAGCATATTTTTAACGGTCAATCTCTTCCAACCCAACCTGATGAATCTGGTAGGTTGGTGATACCTCAGCGCTTACGAGAGAAAGTTGGAATTACTAACGAAGCACATTTCTTCGCAACTGGAGACACATTCCAAATCTGGTCACCTGAATCCTCAAATGAAAAAGTTAAGTCAATAGAGAGCTGGTTGACTGAGCAGGGTGATGACTTTGACCCTCTAGTTTTATTGAATCCAGGAACTGCTAAAGATATTAAAGAAAAAATGGATTAATTGATGGACAGTATGGCCTGCAACTCTAATCAAAAGGCACAACATACTCCAGTTTTGATTGATACTATTATAAATAACATTCAACCTCGAGGAATTTGGATAGACGGAACTTTCGGTGCTGGAGGCTATAGTCGTGCCCTACTGGAAAGCGGAGCAATAAAGGTTTTTGGGGTAGACAAAGATCCAAATGCAATCAAGCTTTCTCAGGCAATTTCTAAAGAGTTTTTAGAACGGTTCTCTTTTTTCTTAGGAAAATTTTCAGATATTGAGCAATATGTAGATAAGGACATTGTAGATGGAGTTGTTTTTGACCTTGGGGTCTCGTCTATGCAATTAG
>CAJIZW010000072.1 GCA_905181985.1 uncultured Paracoccaceae bacterium
GAGCCGGGGAAGAGTTAATGTCGGTAGCTAAGGAAATTTTTAGTGAATTGTTAAAAAGTCAATATTTCTCTCTCTCGTTGGAGGTGATTGAAATAAATTCTTCTTTCAGCTGGAAGATTAATTCAATCCACGGCCGTCTTGACTTAGAAAGGTGAATAAAGTGATTGATATGAAAAGTAATCAAATTCTTGATCAAAATATAAAAAAAGCTAACTCCTATTTAGCAAGATTTAAGAAAAGTGGAGTTCTTAATCATATTAACGGAGAGCGTGTTGCGAGTATTGATGGTGAGACATTTGAAATAATTTCACCAATAGACTTACAGCCACTTGCACAAGTATCTCGAAGTGGATTCCAAGACGTAGACAATGCAACTCGCGCTGCTAAGAACGCTTTCAGTGAGTGGGCGAAAATGGATGGCGCAAAAAGAAAAAAATTACTTCATAATATTGCAGATGAAATTGTAAAGAGAGCTGAGGAAATTGCTTTTATAGAGTCAATTGATACAGGGCAATCAATACGATTTATGGCAAAAGCCGCATTGAGAGGTGCAGAAAACTTTAGATACTTTGCGGATCAAGCTGTTGAGGCAAGAGACGGAAAGTCAATGAGGGGTCCGGGTCAGATAAATATCTCGTCTCGATATCCTATTGGCCCTGTTGGAATTATTACCCCGTGGAATACGCCCTTTATGCTGTCTACTTGGAAGATTGCTCCTGCGCTTGCTGCTGGGTGCACTATCGTCCACAAGCCAGCCGAGTTCTCCCCTTTGACAGCAAGTCTTTTGGTTGAGATTGCTGAGGAAGCTGGTCTTCCAAAAGGGGTGTGGAACCTAATAAATGGCTTTGGAGAAGAGGCGGGGAAAGCCTTAACTGAACACCCAGATATAAAAGCAATTGGTTTTGTAGGTGAAGGTGCAACGGGTTCGATGATAATGAAACAAGGATCTGCCACATTAAAGAGGGTGCATTTCGAACTAGGTGGAAAAAACCCAATAGTTGTGTTTGCTGACGCTGATTTGGAAAGAGCAGCTGATGCCGCAGTTTTTATGATTTACTCCCTGAATGGTGAACGGTGCACATCTTCTTCTAGGCTCTTAGTTGAGGAATCAATTTATGATCAGTTTACAAAACTAGTTATTGAAAAATCTAAAAACATTAAAATAGGACATCCACTGGATCCAGAGACAGTGATAGGACCTGTCATTCATCCAGTGCATGAAGAGAAAATTTTAAAATATATTAAATTAGGAAAAAGTGAGGGTGCTGTAGTTTCCATTGGTGGAAGTAAAGTTAATGGCCCAGGTGGAGGATGTTACGTAGCGCCCACATTATTTACTCAAGCAACAAATAGTATGAGAATATCGCAGGAAGAAATTTTTGGACCTGTATTGACAGCAATTCCATTTAAGAATGAAGAAGAAGCAATGACATTGGCGAACGATACTAAGTACGGTTTAAGTGGTTACTTGTGGACTTCTGATATTACTCGAGCATTTCGGTTTTCAGACGGTTTGGAAGCAGGGATGATTTGGGTAAACTCTGAAAATGTTAGACATTTACCTGCACCATTTGGTGGAGTTAAGTCGTCGGGTATTGGGCGTGATGGGGGTGATTGGTCGTTCGAGTTTTATATGGAAACAAAAAATGTTGCATTTGCAACAACAAAACATTCAGTTCCAAAATTGGGTGGTTAGGAGATAGTAAATGCCAGTACCAGCGCCAAATTTGTATCCTGAGTTTAATATAGTTCGTTTAAGTCACATTGAATTGGGTGTTACGGATTTAATATCTAGCACTTTTTTTTACTCAGAAATCCTTGGACTGCAAATTACTCATCAAGATAATAATCAAGTGTTCTTAAGAGCAATGGAAGAGCGGGGCCATCACTCTATTATATTAAAACAAGAAAGTGACCCCACAGTTAGTATGTTAGCATTTAAGGTTTTTTCAGATGCAGATCTTGATAAGGCAGAAAAGTGGTTCAAAGATAGGTCTTTACCAACAGAATGGGTGGAGAGATCATTTCAAAAAAGAACTTTACGAACAAAAGATATACATGGAATACCTTTAGAGTTTTACTATGCAATGGACAGACTTCCGTCAATTCATCAAAAATATAACCTCTATAAGGGGGTGAAACCACTTCGTATTGATCATTTTAATTGTTTTAGCTCTGATGTGGACGCCTCTGTCGCTTTTTGGAACGATATGGGGTTTAGAACAACTGAATATACTGAGGATGATGAAAGTAAGAAAATATGGGCTGCATGGATGCATAGAAAAGGCGGTGTTCATGATATGGCTTTTACAAACGGTTTAGGCCCCAGATTACATCACACTGCTTTTTGGGTTCCGACTCCATTAAATATAATCGACCTGTGTGATTTGATGGCTAGCTCAGGGTATGTAAATAATATCGAAAGGGGACCAGGACGTCATGGCATCTCAAACGCATTTTTTTTGTATGTTTTGGATCCTGATGGTCACAGGGTTGAAATTTATTGCTCTGATTACCAAACTGTTGATCCAGATCATGAGCCAATTAAATGGGATCTCAAGGATCCACAAAGACAGACGTTATGGGGAGCTCCAGCCCCTAAGAGCTGGTTTGAAAAGGGAAGTAATTTTATGAATATAGAACCAAAAAAGTCAATTTTGGCAGCATCACCGATTATAGCGCCATGACACATAATTTTTCCAAATGCCGGGTGGTAACTTTTAAATCAAATGGAGTTCAGAGTTTTGGCGTCATGACTGACGAAGGAGTAATAGACCTTAGCTGTAAGTTTCCTAATTTTCCTACTTTAAGAGAAGTTATTGAGGCTGATCAACTAAAGGAATTAGTAACAGCTGCTGAAGGGAGTGCGGTGAGTTTTAAAAATGGTGAATTTACTCTTGATATTCCTGTTCCTTTTCCTGAAAAAATCATATGTGTAGGAGTAAATTATCCAGATAGAAATGCGGAGTACAAGGATGGTAGCGATGCCCCCTTAAATCCATCATTGTTTATAAGGTTTCCAGGCTCCTTTACTGGCCACAATCAACCCCTTATTCGTCCACCGGAGAGTTTCAAGTTGGACTATGAGGGTGAAATTACTATTGTTATTGGAAAAGGCGGAAGAAGAATATCAGAAGACGCAGCTTATGATCATATAGCGGCATTAACTCTCTGTAATGAGGGCACTCTCAGAGATTGGGTTAGACACGCAAAGTTTAATGTCACACAGGGAAAAAATTTCGAAAAATCAGGATCTATTGGGCCTTGGTTGATCCCTTTTTATGACTCTAACCAGATAGATAACATTTCTCTGAAAACAAGAGTTAATGGAGAGGTTAGACAAGAAGATATAACAAGTCGTATGATTTTTTCTTTTAGACGAATTATTGCATATATTTCAACTTTCACAGCATTGGTTCCGGGAGATGTGATTGTCTGTGGTACTCCAACAGGAGCTGGTGCAAGATTTGATCCTCCAATATGGTTGAAGCCTGGCGATATTATAGAAGTTGAAGCAGAGGGAATTGGAGTTTTGTCAAACACTGTAGAGGATGAGGTCATAACATGATGACTGATGATGAAGTATCTTCAGCTGTTGATGCCTTAGATAAAGCTGAGAAAACACAAGTTCAAACTGGCTTACTATCTCGTAAGTTCGCTGAGATGACTATGG
>CAJIZW010000073.1 GCA_905181985.1 uncultured Paracoccaceae bacterium
AATCCTAAAGGACGAGTCCCATCAATTGTCACAGAGTTTGGAATACTTACAGAGACCCCAGCTATTTTGACTTATATAGCGCAGCTTAACCCGCATAAAGAACTACTCCCAACAGATCCGTTCTTATTTGCTAAAGGGCAGTCGTTTAATAATTATCTTTCCTCAACCGTGCACGTAGCTCACGCTCACAAACATCGGGGTTCAAGGTGGGTAGATGACAGAGACGCCCAAGCATTAATGGCAAAAAAAGTTCAAAAAAATATGACACTATGTGCAGAATTGATAGAAGAAAGTCTGTTTACTGGGCCATGGGTATTGGGAGATCAATACACAACTTGCGACCCTTATTTAGCATTAGCTTACAGATGGTTTGAGGATGACAATGTAGAACTTTCAAGATTTGAAAAGTTAAGAAAGCATAATTTGGCTATGCGAGAGCGCGCATCAATGCAAAAAATATTACCCTTCCACAGCTAGCCGACTTTTTTTATTTTAAGCTTTGTCACTTAACTCTTTTAAAATTTCCTGACTATGCTCTCCTTTAGTCGGAATTATTTGATAACTTGAATTAATCCAGTTTGAAAATTTTGGAGCTGGAGCTGCCTGTAAGCCCGAATCTGTAATTGTCCATATATTACGAGACTTCATATGTGGATCATTTGTTGACTCCAACGGAGACAACACTGGCATAACACAGGAATCTGAGTTTTCAAAAAGTTCACCCCAGTAAGTTCGACTTTGAGTTAAAAATATGTTCTTCAATTTAACTGTAAGCATAGGCCATTGAGTTTTATCGTGCTGGTCTAAAAACCCAGGGTCGTCAGATAATCCAAGGACATCCAAAAAAATTAAATAAAACTTTGACTCCAAACATTGGACCGAAATAAATTCTCCACACGAACATCTATAACATCGACTCCAATGAGGCCCGTCCAAGAGACCAGCACCTCTTTTAATAGACTGAATTCCATCAGGATATAACGATAAAAGTAAATTCATCATATGTGCTGAACCATCAACAATAGCAGCGTCTACAACTGTACCTTTTGCCCCATTTTTCACTCTAAAAAGGGCTGCCAAGATGCCTATTACTAGATACAAAGCACCCCCACCAATATCACCGACCATTGTTGGAGGAGTAAAAGGAATATCACCCTCATTAGAGCTAAACCAGAGTGAACCAGTTTTTGAGATATAATTGAGGTCATGGGCTGCTTGAGTTGCATTAGGGCCTCCCTGCCCCCATCCAGTTATTCTACCAAAAATTATATTTGGATTTAATTCGAAAATTGTTTTTTCATCGAATCCCAAACGCTCCATAACACCAGGTCGATTCCCTTCAATTAATACGTCTGCACTTTTTATTAAACTTTTTAGCGTGTATTTATCTTTCTGGTCCTTGAGGTTCAGTATGACTGACCTCTTACCCCGATCCAAAAGGCTTAAAGTCTCTTTTTTATCTTCTTGTGTTGGGCTAGGTCTATGAACTTTAACAACATCTGCTCCAAGATCAGCTAATGTCATCCCAGCAAAAGGTCCTGGTCCAATTCCTTCAAGTTCAATTACTCGAATACCTTCTAACATTTTTTTTGCTCCCGACAGTTTGTTAAAAATTAACATGCGCTACAAATTAACTATAGTTTACTTATGGGTTGTACGAGTAAATCCAATCTTGTTTTCGATGAATAAGCTCTGGGTATGTTTGGTTCAGCAGCCAAAGACCTCCATAATAAAGTATCTTTTTATGAATTTTATTTAAGTGAAACAAGTTTAAGTTATCTCGTGACCTAGTTTGAATTTTTGACACTCTAGAATTTCTATGTAAAAAAAACTTTTTAATTGATGACTCAATTGTGCTTCCCTCTTTCAGGCAGTTTATCAGGGCACTTGTATCCTCTAAGGCCTGGGAGGCCCCTTGTGCCATAGAGGGTAACATCGGGTGAGCGGCATCCCCAACCAATACTGTTTTATTATCTGTCCAACTTTTTAAGGGAGCTCTATTATAAAGCCCACCAAGGAAGATTTTATCAGAACTTGATATGATATTCTCAACTACTGGATCCCAATTTTTAAAATCTTTAGTTAGAGCTTCTTTAGCACCCTTAAGATTCCACGACTCTTTTATTAAAGACTCTCTTTTTACTACCCCTACAAAGTTTATAGTTTTACCAGAATTAATCCTAGTAACTACAATATGTTTATCCTCTCCAACCCAAACACATGAATTAACCGGGGTAGTATTTTGATTTAAGAGTTTCTCTGGAACCGTGAACCTCCATGCAGCATAGCCCGTATAAGTAGGGCTACTACTACCATGCATCTGACCTCTTATCGCTGAATTTAATCCATCTGCGCCAATTAACAAATCACCACATTCACTCTTCTGATTTGTAATATTAATTGAAACAGTACTTGATCCGTTGAGGTAAGACTCAACAGTGGCTCCAGTTATAATTTGAACATTATTATAGTTTTTTAAAGCAGTTAATAGAGCTTGAATAAGGTCATTTCTATGTATTTGAATATAGCGAGCACCCCATCTCTTAAGAGCAACTTCTTTGAATGGTACGGAGAAAACTTTACGCCCAGACCTCCCAAAGCGAACCTCTAGATGTTTTGGTTCGTAAAGAGAGTTTTCAATAAGAGGAGTTACTCCTAAGGAATTTAACACTTTCATTCCGTTAGGACTTATTTGAACTCCTGCACCAATTTCTTTTATAGTTGTTGATTTTTCAAAAACAGTAACTGCCCAACCAGATTTAGCTAAAGCCAAAGCAGCAGATAATCCACCAATTCCAGCTCCAACAACTAAGGCCTTCATGGCAAACGAATACCGCCATCCAACCGAATTACTTCTGCATTTAAATAGCCAGCTTTTATAATAAACATGGCCAAATCAGCAAACTCTTCTGGTCCACCTAATCGATTGGGGAAAAGCGGTTGCGTGGATAAAGTTTCTAAAGTTTTAGGAGGAAGTCCAGCTAGCATTGGTGTCATAAATAAACCTGGAGCAATTGCCATAACTCTAACTCCCATTTGTGCTAAATCTCTCGCCATTGGAAGAGTGAGAGATGCTATTCCTCCTTTCGAAGCCGCATAAGCAGCTTGCCCTTTTTGTCCGTCGAATGCGGCTACTGAGGCAGTATTTATAATAATACCGCGTTCACTTTCATCAAACATATCATTCTTTTGCATTGCAACAGCCGTTAATCTAGAAACATTAAAAGACCCAAGAATATTAATGTTTATTGCTTTTTCAAAGGAAGCTAATGAGTGAGCCCCCTCTTTGCCTACTGTTTTCTCAACTACTGCAATCCCAGCACAGTTAATAACTACATTTACGTAACCAAAATAAGACACACACTTATCAATCGCTGCTTGTGTGGAGGCTTCATTAGTAACGTCTGCTTCAAAAAAAATAACACCACTACCAAGTTCGTCAGACAATAAGTTACCAGCCTCGATATTTCGATCTAAGACCATTGCTCTACCACCATTTTCCACAATAGCTCGGACACTAGCTTCACCAAGGCCCGACGCTCCTCCAGTAACTATCGCTACCACATTATTTA
>CAJIZW010000074.1 GCA_905181985.1 uncultured Paracoccaceae bacterium
AAATATCATATTTCTGTCTAATTTTTTTTTGTAACTTAAGAAGCCGGATCATCATAGTAGGAACTAAGTAGATGTGAGTAACCCTATAAGTCTCAATAGCTTCAAGGAATTTAATTGGATCAAAACGGGGAAGAATAGTCATAGACATTTCTTCCATAGCCATAGCCATCGAGGAAAGAGTGCTTGGGCCCGCGTGGTAAAGTGGAGCGGCAGTCATGAAGTGTGCTCCTGGAGTAAACGAAAACATCTCAGTTGCAATAAACCTCAAGGTTTTGTAGTAATCAATTGGCCCATTTTTATTTGGTTTTTTTACTCTAATAATTCCTTTGGGCTTGCCAGTGGAGCCAGAAGTGTAACGCATCATAGGGCGCATATACGTATCATTCACAATTGGAATCATAGTATCACGCAACAGTGACCACTCTGGTATTTTGCCCGTTTTTACTATCTCTTGGCTATCTGTTTTGTAGGCTAATTGAAGTGCCTTAGGTGGGGTTACGCCTACGACTAAATAATTGCAGTTTTTGACCTTAACTTTGGTAATTAGATCTCGATGAATAATAATTAATGTGGGTTTACAATCTTCTAAAATATCAAATATTTCAGACTTAGTTCCATGCCAATTTATCTGTACTGCAACGGCTCCAGCTAAAGCTACTGCTCTCATTACTTCGCAAGAGGTTAAGTCATTACGCATAATTATAGCAACACGGTCATCGTGCTTTACTCCGTGCGTGGCCAACAAAGTGGCACCTTTAGCTGCTTGAATCTCTAAATCAAAGCGACTAATTGATTGATCTAGGTCAGATATTAAATATTTAGTAATCGGCATTTCTTTCTTTAATTTTCTAATTCCTAGTTAAACTTTACAGAATATATAAAAATTAACTCATTTTGGGTGTAAGAGCCATTATTAATGCTACAAAAGTATAAAATTAATTGTTTAAAGATTATTTTAAAACCTTAAGTGAATGTTAGGATTTTAATAGTGACTGACCACTTTAAAGGTCTACTGATAACTACCCTTGGTGTGTTACTAGTTGTACCAGATTCACTCTTTGTAAGGTTGATTGATGCTGACCCATTGATCACGGCTTTTTGGCGAGGAATAATTGCGGGTGGATTTATTCTTGTTGGATTGTTATTGTTTCAAGGCTTGTCGGGCTTCAAAGGCATTTTGAGAAGTGGAAAACCAGGGTTAGTTTACACTTTTCTTATAGGTTCTACGGCACCTGCTTTTGTATTGGCTGTTACTAATACTAGTGTGGCAAATGTAGTTTTCATTTTTGCCACTATACCAATTTTTGCATCAATTTTTAGTTTAGTTTTTTTGAAAGAACCTATTCGGAGAAATATGGTTGTAACTATTTTCTTTGTTTTGATTGGTTTGGGGGTCATAGCTTATGGATCGGGTTACTCAGAGGTAGCTTCATGGGAAGGAGATCTATGGGCACTTTATGTTTCCGTGGCTTTTGCTGGAGCCTTAACAGCTGTGCGCCAAGTTAAAGAAATCTCTATGATACCTGCTATCCCAATCGCATATATTGGATCAGCTGTTTTGATTGGTTTATTTTATTTACCTCTTTATTTACCTCTTCAAGAGTTCAAACAAGATTGGTATCTATTTCTTGGACACGGTGCTTTTATCGCTGGCGCTACATGTCTACTTACTTTGGGTCCTCGGTTTTTGAGCTCTCCTGAGGTTTCATTACTTATCTTATTGGAGTCAGTACTTGCCCCAATTTTAGTTTGGTGGTTCTTAGGAGAATACCCTGGAGAATGGGCGATTGCCGGTGGAGCATTAGTTATTCTAACATTAATTGTTTCCAACCTTATGTTAAGCTTTAGTGGAGAAAGGCAATAGAGTTCAAGTAGGGTTTAGATGAGTTAACTGAAAGTATTTCAGGAGAGTTCAGTAGTATGTTTGACCAATACTTTTTAACGGGCATCTGTTTTAAACCTTTACAAACTAACAACATACAAGAATCTGGTTTAGAACCCACAAAAGGTCTGGAAATTTCTTATATCAAGGATATAAGGTTAAATTTCACTTTAAAACTAAGTCCATTAATTTATAGAAGCTAGAGTCATTTCTTTTTAAAATACTCTGGATTTGATGATAGTAGAGCAACTTATGACGAATTTCTCTTATCCAAATTATCCACCACAAAATGGATATATGACAGAGGCTTCCATGTTAAAATACATAAGTTTCGCTATGAAAAAAAAACTATTACCTGAAAATGCTCATAGAGTTGCTCAAATTATCTCTCTTTCCGCCTCAAACGATATTAGAAAACCAATCCAGTTTTGGCAATTGTACTCTGTATTGGGGAGAACTCGGGTAATAGGTATTGTAAACAAATTTTATGAGCGAGTTTATGATGACGAAAAATGGTTCAGTTCAGTATTTTCACGAATTGGTCCAATAAATCATCACGTCAACACACAATCTGCAATGTGGTTGGATGTTATGGGTGGTGGCTTTGCTTATCATGGAGGCGAGTATAGATTGAATTTCCACCATAAACACAACGCTTATGAGTTAATGAATTCTGATGGTGCAGAGCGCTGGTTGAAGCTGATGAGGCTAACATTAGATTCTTCTGAACAATATATGACGGAAGATCCACGTGTCAGACGTTCTATAAATACTTTTTTAAGTCATTTTATGACAAATTATGCAGTTGAATTTGGTTTTGATACTGATGGTTTATTCGGAGATACCAATCCACCCTTAAGACGTAAAGTAAACTTTTTGAATATGACTTCAGATGCCATTGAGGCCTTAACTGAAGAAGAGTTAAGGGAGGCTCTTATAGGGAGGGGTGTTAAGGGGATAGAAGGTGATGATAAAGTGGCTTTAGTAAATAAAGCCCTAAGTTTATAGAACTATTTCTCAATAAAAGAACAGAGCTAAAACCGCATTAAGGTTAACCTCTCAGTAAAGGGCGAGTTAAGCATGTCGGTCCACCTTCGCATCCAATGCAAAGTTCATTTCCGTCAAA
>CAJIZW010000075.1 GCA_905181985.1 uncultured Paracoccaceae bacterium
GAGGAAGAAAACATTTAATTACATCAGTGATCTCAAGTGCTTAAAGGTTCTACTTAGGAAGTGTTTCCACTACAAATGGTGCGGTCGGAGGGACTCGAACCCTCACCCTTTTTACAGAACAGCGACCTCAACGCTGCGCGTCTACCAATTCCGCCACGACCGCAATGATTGTAGCAACTGAAGTTGTTTATAATTAACTCGCATTGATGTGAAGAGTTATTTTAGAAATTGTACTGTATCCTAATTTTCTCATGCTTTCATCTGGGAATTAACTTTCCGATTGTGTATACAAACTTAACAAATAGGGGAACACATTGGTCGAGTGGATAAAATCTGAAGGTCTAGTAGAGTTTGATCACTCCTTAAGATGGATGGAGAAACGTGCTTCACAAATCTACACCGGAGAAAAGCCAGAGTGTGTTTGGCTTTTAGAACACCCTGAAATCTATACAGCTGGAACCTCTGCAAAAGATTCAGATTTAAAAGACCCAAACAGATTTCCTGTAAAAAAAACTAATAGAGGGGGCCAATACACTTATCATGGGCCAGGTCAAAGAGTTGCATACGTGTTACTAAATCTCAACGTCCGTGGAAAAGATATAAAAAAATATGTACATAACTTAGAACTTTGGGCAATCAAGACGTTATCCAAATATGATATTGTTGGTGAAACACGAAATGGACGCGTCGGGATTTGGGTGCAAAGACCAGAGCAGCCATTACTCTCGAACGGAGCTATTCCTGAAGATAAAATAGCTGCCATTGGCGTAAGGTTACGAAAATGGGTAACCTTTCACGGCTTATCTATTAATTTTGATCCAGAATTAAGTCACTTTGATGGAATAGTACCATGCGGAATTTCCGAGCACGGTGTGACTAGTCTCATTGATTTAGGTGTAAAAACCAAGATAGATGAGCTCGATAATAATTTAAAAGAAAGTTTTGAAGAAATATTTTAAGATAGATGGATCACAAAAAACTTCTAACTTAAGTAGCGCGACATTTTAGCCGAAGATAAATGAGCTTAAATTATTGCTCCTTTGGTATAAGAGCATATATACAGACAGTAAGTTATTATAATATTAATTTTTTCCGCTGTTTGAGGCACACCTCAAAATAAAACTGGGAGTAACACATGGTAGACGCAACCATTCCAAGCCATCAAGAACATGCTAAACCAGGTTTCTTTACAAGATGGTTTATGTCTACGAACCATAAGGACATAGGCATACTTTACCTATTCACTGGTGGATTTATGGGGCTGATATCTGTTATCTTCACAGTCTATATGCGTCTCGAGCTTATGGAACCCGGTGTTCAATACATGTGTTTAGAAGGGGCTCGGTTAACTGCAGCCACTGTAGCTGAATGCACCCCGAATGGTCACCTTTGGAATGTTCTGATTACGGGTCATGGAATATTAATGATGTTCTTTGTTGTTATTCCCGCTTTATTTGGAGGCTTTGGGAATTACTTTATGCCACTCCAAATTGGGGCGCCCGACATGGCTTTCCCAAGAATGAATAATTTATCATATTGGATGTATGTGGCTGGTTGTTCACTTGCAGTGGCATCCTTGTTGACACCTGGAGGAAATGATCAAGCAGGCTCTGGTGTTGGGTGGGTTCTGTACGCGCCGCTATCAACGTCTGAAGCCGGTATGTCTATGGATTTTGCAATATTTGCTGTTCATATGTCTGGTGCATCTTCAATCTTGGGTGCGATTAACATGATTACAACTTTTTTGAATATGCGTACACCAGGCATGACTTTGCACAAAGTTCCGCTTTTTTCCTGGTCAATATTTGTAACAGCATGGTTAATTCTACTGTCACTACCCGTTTTAGCTGGAGCTATAACAATGCTTCTAACAGATAGAAACTTTGGAACAACATTTTTTCAAGCGAGTGGTGGCGGTGATCCAATACTCTATCAACATCTTTTATGGTTTTTTGGTCACCCAGAGGTCTATATTATAATTGTTCCTGGCTTTGGAATTATAAGTCACGTTATAGCAACATTTTCTAGAAAACCGGTATTTGGATATCTACCAATGGTATACGCCATGGTTGCTATCGGCGCATTAGGCTTTGTTGTCTGGGCACATCACATGTACACGGTCGGGCTTTCTTTAAGCCAACAATCATATTTTATGCTTGCCACTATGGTCATAGCTGTTCCAACAGGAATTAAAATATTTTCTTGGATTGCCACAATGTGGGGCGGTTCAATTGAATTCAAGACTCCAATGCTTTGGGCCTTTGGCTTTTTGTTTCTATTCACCCTAGGTGGTGTAACAGGAATTGTTCTAGCTCAAGCTGGAGTTGATCGGGCATATCATGATACCTACTATGTTGTTGCACATTTTCATTACGTGATGTCGCTTGGAGCGGTGTTCTCTATTTTTGCTGGAATATACTTCTATTTACCAAAAATGTCTGGGCGAATGTATCCCGAATGGGCAGGAAAGTTACACTTTTGGACAATGTTTATTGGTGCTAATATAACATTCTTCCCTCAGCATTTTTTAGGCAGACAAGGAATGCCCAGACGTTATATAGACTATCCGGAAGCTTTTGCTTATTGGAATTATGTCTCTAGCTGGGGAGCTTTCTTATCATTTGCTTCGTTTTTGTTCTTTATCGGCGTTATGATTTACACACTCACTGCAGGGAAACGTGTGACTACTAATAACCCCTGGAATGAGTACGCTGACACACTAGAGTGGACACTACCTTGCCCTCCTCCTGAACATACATTTGAGATTCTTGCCAAACAATCGGACTGGGATAAAGGTCACTAACACTGAAAAGGTAAGTTTAGTTACTGGCTAAGCCTACCTTTTACCATTGGACCCACGGTACTAAAGTTTATTTGACCTGTATGCTTACTCTTAAGCCTAGCCATAACTTTTCCCATATCTCTGATACTCTCGGCACCAGTTTCCTTAATAGCTTCTAAAACAGCATTTTCAGTCTGATCTTCAGTAAGCTGGATAGGAAGAAACTCTTCAATTATCAATATTTCTAAACGCTCTTTTTCTGCCAACTCTAATCTACCACCCTCTTCGTAAGCCTTTATACTCTCTTGTCTTTGCTTAACCATTTTAGACAAGATTATTAAAACTTCGGAATCACCAACTTCTCGATTTTCAACTCTAAGGGCAATATCCTGATCTTTTAGCGCAGCATTAATTAATCTTAACGTCCCTAATCTCGGTGGGTTTTTAGACTTGAGCGCCTCGATTAAAGAAACTGACAATCTATCTCGTATTCCAGTGGACATAATTTTCCTCATTACTAGTAACAGAGGGTGGCCATTTACTAACAAATGACGCCTTTTACAATACTTAATCGTATATGTTGGTTGACCAGGTCGCTAGAGAAACATAAGTTCCCGTAAATCTGTTGGGAGCTCTCTAAATGAAGTCACGACCTACCGCTTGCCTCGTTCTTTCAGACGGAACTATATTTTATGGTAAAGGCTTTGGAAAAGTCGGCATCTGTACCGCAGAACTATGCTTCAATACAGCTATGACTGGTTACCAAGAAATAATTACAGATCCATCATATGCAGGGCAGCTGATTACGTTCACTTTTCCTCATATTGGCAATACAGGAGTTAACACACAGGACAATGAGGCGCTTAAACCATTTGCAGAAGGAATAATTGTAAAGTGGGACCCCACCGAACCATCAAATTGGCGGAATACTGGTCATTTATCACAATGGTTAATGGAAAAAGGCCTAATAGGTATGGGCGGCGTAGATACCAGGAGGTTAACACGAGCCATAAGAGCCCAAGGGGCTCCAAATGTAACTATAGCTCATAATCCTGATGGGGAATTCGATATAGAAAAAATGGTTCTTTCGGCAAGGACATCCAAGGGACTAGAAGGCTCCGACTTAGCAGTAGAAGTCTCCCATGTAGAGCCTTATGAATGGCACGAGGGACGATGGAATTGGCCCGAAGGGCATACAACTGTTAAAAAGGGGGAGCATAAGGTAGTTGCAATCGATTATGGCGCAAAACGTAATATTCTCCGTTGCCTAACGAATTCAGGATGCGACGTAACAGTACTTCCTGCAAATTCCACTCTAGAAACAATACTTTCTCATAACCCCGAAGGTATATTTCTTTCAAATGGTCCAGGAGATCCAGCCGCTACAGGTGAGTACTCAGTTCCAGTAATAAAAGGTCTATTAGAAAATAATATTCCGATCTTTGGTATATGCCTAGGTCACCAGATACTAGCATTAGCTCTTGGTGCCGAAACTATTAAGATGAATCACGGTCATCACGGAGCAAATCATCCAGTAAAAGATATTGAGACAGGTAAAGTTGAAATAACATCTATGAATCATGGCTTCTCTGTCGACAGTCAAACATTGCCTGACAACGTAATAGAAACGCACGTGTCACTTTTTGATGGATCGAACTGTGGGATACGGGCAAGGGATCAGAATGCTTTTAGCGTTCAGTATCATCCAGAGGCATCTCCTGGCCCTCAAGATAGTTATCATTTGTTTGAGAAGTTCACTGAACAAATCTCAAAAAATAAATCAAACTCACCTCATACTGGTTAAAAGTGTTATGATTTCAAATAATTTTAAACATGTAAACAACTGGGTCTTTGACCTTGATAATACACTATATTCACCAAAAGTGTGTTTGTTCGATCAAATAGAAAAAAAAATGACTGACTGGATTTCTCGAAAACTTTCAATATCAAGGGAAGCTGCAGACATATTACGTAGTGATTATTGGAAAAAATATGGAACATCGTTAGCCGGCTTAATGCGGGAGCACCAAATCGAACCCGAAGAGTACCTATCGTATGTTCATGACATCTGTTTTGATAACTTGGTTAAAAACCCAGAATTAAAAAATCTTATAGAAAATTTACCAGGAAGAAAAATTGTATATACTAATGGCACAGCTCCATATGCTAAAAATGTCTTATCCGCATTAGGCTTACTAGATGTATTTTCATGTATTTATGGGGTCGAAGATGCCAATTACAATCCAAAGCCAGAGTACAAAGCATATGAATTGGTATTTAAAAAAGATGGGCTAAACCCTCTTACTAGTGCAATGTTTGAAGACGAACCTCGGAACCTAAAAGTTCCACATCAGTTAGGTATGAAAACTATTTTTGTATCCCCTGAATCAAAAGATGAACATTATATAGATTTTCATACTTCCAAATTGAGCGGCTTTCTGAAGCACTTGATCTAAAAAGACTTTTTTATCTTAATGGTTGGTATTAAACAGTTTGTTATGAATAAATCATGCGATATATTAATTTGTGGAGGTGGAATTTCTGGCCTCCTTGCTACAGCCTTCTTTGGAATATCAGGTTATAAAGTAATCTGTGTTGACCCTTCACTAAATGATGAAGCATCAACTACTAAAAATCTGGATTTAAGAAGTACAGCTTTGTTGCAACAATCAATAGAACTTATGCAAAAGTTTAATATTTGGAATGACCTCATTCCTTATGCAACACCATTATATACTATGCGCATAATTGATGCCGGTGGAGAAAATGAATCCCCAAGGGCTAAGCGTGATTTTAACTCCTCGGAAATATCGGGGCTCCCCTTTGGATGGAACATATCAAATTCTGTACTTAAAGAAGAATTAATTAAAAAAATCTATACTCTTTCTAACGTACAATTATGTTTTGGTGTGAACTCAACTAAGATAGTCACTCGGACGAGCGAAGCAAAAGTATGGTTAAGCAATGGCGAAACCGTTAAAGCTAAACTTCTTATCGGCGCAGATGGAAAAAACTCTTTTGTAAGAAAATCCCTCGGAATAAAGTCTAGTAGTAGTAACTTTAAGCAATCTGCTTTAGCTTTTATTGTTAACCACCCAGTTTCTCATCAAAATATATCTACCGAAATTCATATGAGTGGTGGTCCCTTCACTCTAGTCCCACTTAATGACAACAATGGTCAACACAGGTCAGCTGTAGTTTGGATGGAGAAAACAATTCGCGCTAAAAACCTAATTGACCTCAATAAAGATGCGTTTCAAGACGAGGTAAATAAAAGATCATGTGGTGTGCTGGGGAACTTAACTATAAATTCAAAAACTTCTCTGTGGCCAATAGTAAGCCAGCTTTCTGAAACATTCTATTCAGAACGCACAGTATTAATTGCAGAAGCAGCACACTCCTCTCCTCCTATCGGCGCACAGGGGTTAAACATGGGTATGTCAGACATAAGTACATTATTAAGCTTAGTTGAAAAAAATGGCTTAGATAGTGAAAGCGCGATTTCTGAATATAGCAGGTTAAGGCGACTGAAAGTAAATTTAAGAATGAAAGGGATAGACGCCTTAAACTTAACTTCAATGGCCAAGATGCAATGGTTTAAAGATCTACGTAGTAAATCACTAGGTTTAATCCATGATATTACTCCTCTACGTGACCAATTAATGAAATACGGTATGAATGCACTTTAAAAAGTTCATTAGTTAAATTTTTTGATAGTGGGTTAAAAATTCTTAGAAACTACAAATTTTTTCATACATTCCATAGACATGGACATTCTACCAGGAGGAACAATAGTATTAAACTTCTTTGAGTTTGCTAAAGTAGTTCTATTTATATCTCTAATTTTAAGTGAAGAATTTTTAAGACCGTATTTTAGACCCTAATGGATCATATACTGAATTTTCGATCACAGTAGCATTTCGTTCTTCTCCAACAATATGGGTTTGGAGTACTGTTCCAAGTTTTGAGTATTTTTTATCGACCATAGCGAATGCGAGAGATTTTTTTACAAAGTGTCCATAACCACCAGAGGTTACGTAGCCAACTTTCTTACCATCATCCCAGACTGGTTCATAACCTGATGCATCAGCATCTGAAGCCTCAACTTCCAGCATAACCAGTTGTCTGGATGGCGCGCTCTTATCCTTGAGGTCTTTAGGGTTCATTTTTCCAATGAATTTGTCCTTTTCCCAATCTATCCACCTATGCATACCTGTTTCAAAGGGGGTATAATCTTGTTTAAATTCAGCTGACCAAATTCCAAAACCCTTCTCCAAGCGAAGAGAGTTCATAGCATAAAACCCGAACTCACGAATATTAAACTCAGCACCAGCTTCTAATAGGGTCTCTCTTAAGGATATGTGCTCAAGGGCTCCACAATTTATTTCGTACCCAAGCTCACCACATACAGAAAGGCGTCCAACTTTTGCTCTAACCAATCCAACATCCATTTCTCGACAGGACAAAAATGGCATGTTTTCATTGCTAACATCACTGTGAGTTAGTTTTGATAAAACATCTCGCGACTTTGGTCCAGTTATCGAAAAACCGACAATTGTATCTGAGATATCTTTTACTGAAACCCCGTCTTCCATATGGTCCTCAAACCATCTCATATGCCATTCTCTTAAGTAATAACTCCCCATAATCCACCAGGAGCCGTCACCCCAATTAAAGAGAGTTAAATCACCCTTCAGGCGTCCACTGGGAGCAAGCATTACAGCTAATCTAGCTCGACCAGGCTTAGGTAATTTGGTTGCCATTACATAATTTAACCATTTTTCTGCATTCGGTCCTTTTATTTCAAACCTAGAAAAACCCGAAATATCTAAGAGCCCTACGTTTTCTCGAACAGCCCTAACTTCCTTTTCCACTTCAACAAAAGCGTTAGATCTCTTAAGTGTAGGTGTTTCTTCAAAATCCTTAGGGCCAAAAAGTAATGGAACTTCTAAACCCCAGCTTTCTCCCCACTTACACCCTTCTGCTGTCATTGCTGAATAAGCTGGAGCTTTCTTAAGCGCTCTCCCCGCAGGCAGTTGCTCGTTAGGGTAAGTCATAACAAACCGTCGCGAATAAAACTGCCCAGTAGTCTGCTTGATATACTCTCGATTTGATGAGAATTTTCCATATCGAGCTATATCCATTGGCCAAGAGTCTGCTTCACTCTCCCCATAAATCATCCACTCTGCCAGGGTTTTACCTACCCCACCACCCTGTAAAAATCCTGCCATTACACCACAAGCTAACCAGTAATTTTTAAGACCTCTTATGGGTCCAACTAGAGGATTCCCATCAGGAGAGAACGTAAAAGCCCCGTTAACCCAATTCTTTATTCCAATATTTTCTAAAGTTGGATACCTATTATATGCCTCAATAAGCTCTGGACCAATTCGGTCGGTATCTTCTTGTAAAAGTTCAAATCCATAGTCCCAAGGCGCTCCATCAACTTCCCAGTGTTGATGGTTTAGTTCATATATTCCTATCAAAATTCCTTTTTGGTCTTGCCGCATATAAGTAAACCCTTCGAGGTCCACCATCATAGGAACCTCAAAATCTATTGCCTCAAGTTCTGGGATAGTATCTGTTATAAAGTAATGATGTGACAAAGGTGAAACAGGTAAATCAAGACCAACCATACGACCTAATTGTTTTGCCCATAATCCACCAGCATTTACAACGTGCTCAGCATGAATAATACCCTTTTGGGTTATAACATCCCAACTACCATCAGCACGTTGCTTGAGTTCTTCCACTTTATTGTGCTCTACTACTTGTGCCCCAAGCTTACGGGCAGCTCCAGCATATGCATGTACCGTTCCAGTAGTGTCAACATACCCTTCTCTATCAGCCCATAAACCTCCCAGAATACCTGTAATATCCATTATAGGGCATTTTTCTTTAATTTCGGCCGGCGACATTAGATAACAATCTTCAATTCCTATAG
>CAJIZW010000076.1 GCA_905181985.1 uncultured Paracoccaceae bacterium
TGGTTGAACTAACCGCATTTTTAAATCACCAGGCTTTAGACCTATTTTTTGCCTAAGTTGCTCATGAATGGTCTGAACTTTTTCTTGCACCCCAATATAACATTGAGAGTCACCCTTATTACCAACAACCCCAATTGAGGGTTCATGAATAAGATCTAATTCTGTATTGAGCTCTCTTGCTATCCCGTATGTCTGAGAGTTTCGTCCCGGATTTTTATCTATCAATACAGTTTTTGAATTTTGCATAATGACTCCATTAAAATTTTATTTAGTATCTAATAATAAGGCCTGCTTTTTTTTTGCATAGGCTTAATTGACAAATTTATAAAATTTCTCAATTAAATTTATGTCTTTAGTATATCAGCTTGATTAACATTAGTTTAATTAAATCAGAATCACTTGCACAGTTTTAGTATTTAACTAAAATTTCTTTTAAAAATAAAATAAATAATTATGGAGTAAAGTAATGAAAGAATTCGTTCGAACTATATCAGATTACCCAATTGATGGAGTTCAATTCAGAGACATAACTCCTCTTTTACAAGATCATAAATTATTTGCTCAAATAATTGATGAAATGGTAACTGCGTGGTCTGATAAAAAAATTGATGCAATTTTAAGTATTGAGTCGCGTGGTTTTATAATGGCAGGGGCGATGGCATATAATATGGGAGTAGCATTTATTCCCTTAAGGAAACCAAATAAGCTTCCCTTTACGACCCATAGTGTTTCTTTTGATTTAGAGTATGGTAGCAATGAAATACAAATCCATACTGATGCTTTGGACGGTCACCAAAATTTACTTATAATAGATGATCTGTTAGCGACTGGAGGAACAGCAATAGCTGCAGTAGACCTCATAAAAAAATTCGAAAATAAAAATATAGTAGGCGCAGGTTTCATCATTAACCTTCCTGATCTTGGTGGAGAGAAAAAATTAACTGATTTGGGTGTAAAATGCCATTCCCTTATGGACTTTTAAAGATTTATTAAAACACTTAAATATTAATATTTACGTATCAATATATGGTTAATATATATACAATAGTCTTCAATAGATGTTTTAGAGATCGGTCTGATTGGCCTTAAATTAGATTTCTATCATCAGGGAGGTAAATTATGACAGAGCCAAAAGATATTGATTTATTAGTTCAAGCTGACGTCTTGTATCCTATGATGTCAAATGAAGAAATTATTCTTAATGCAGAAGTTGCCATTATAAACGATCAGATTGTTTACGCGGGCCCAAAATTAAATAGTAATAAGTGGAATGCAAAAGAGATAATTCTAGGTGATGGAAAAGTAGTAATGCCGGGCTTTGTAAACTGCCATAGTCACGCAGCCTCATTAGTATTTCGAGGTCAAAGTGATGATGGCGCTGGAGGGAAGGCACTTTATTCAGTAGCTTTCAGAGCTGAGGCCACAATTACACCAGAGCAGTGGAGAGACTTTGCTAGGGTTGGCGTTTTAGATATGGTTAAAGCTGGGTTCACCACCATAAATGATATCTGGTATGAACCAGAAGCTCTGGCCGAAATTTGCTTAGAAGCCGGATTAAGGGCACAAATAGCTTATAAAGTATTCGATGTTTGCTTAGAAGATTTATACTTAAACCTTTACAATCACAGCACAAAAATTGGTGATATGAGACTTAACCGTGGAGTTGATTTTGTAAAAAATTGGAATGGTGCTGGCAATGGACTTATTACTGGACGTATCGGTCCACATGCTACTGATACTTGTTCTTCCGAGTTACACAAAAATGCTTATATGGAAGCAAAAAAACTAAAAGTGGGTAGACATACGCATGCCGCTCAGTCAGCTGGAGAGGTGGCATATATAAGATCAAAATATGGAGTTGGTCCAGTTGTCTACTTACAAGAACTTGGGGTCTTAGATCCAGATATTATCTTGGCACATTTGACCTATGCAGATAACGCAGATCTAAAAGCTGCTGCCAGTGAGGGAGTTAAATACGCACATTGTTCAACAATTTATCCTCGAAGAGGAGTATATCCTGACATTATAGAAATCACAAAAAAGGGTATTGAATGGGGCTTGGCGACTGATTGGATGATGAATGATCCTTTTGAGGCAATGAGGAATGCTTTAAATGCTATAAGACTAAAACAAGGTAAACATACCGCGTACACTAGTACGCAGGCTTTGTATGGGTCTACCACTGACAGCGCAACAGTACTTGGTTTAGAAAATTCAATTGGGAAAGTGCAAGAAGGCTTTAAAGCAGACTTGATTCAAATCGATATAAATCAACCTCATTTAGTTCCATTCTATGCCGAGTACGCTTCTATCGCTTATTATGCTCGAGCTTCAGATGTAGTCACCAGTATAATTAATGGTAAAGTAGTAATGAGAGATAGAGTTGTAATTGGAATCGATGAGACAAAGGCCTTAGAGGCTGTAGCAAAACATATCCCAGCGTTATCAGATAAAATGTTAAAGTTAGGCGGTGCCGTGCATCCTGGGCTCTGCCCGTGTGGGTTTTAGAAATTTGCCAAGCGAATTTCTGTTGATAAAGATGGGAAGTAAAAAAAAATTATGATGACTAGTGGAAAAGTAGGAAAAAGAACGGGTAGGGCAAAGCGTCAAGCGGCACCAGTAGCTCGAAAAGTTAACTACCGTCAACTTAAGAACTCATTTTCGCCACAGTCAATTTACTCGAATGATGAGGTGGAAAACTTGCATAATACCTCGTTGAAGGTATTAAAAAACCTTGGAATTAGAGTTTTGTTACCTGAGGCTAGGAAAATATATCAGAACGGTGGAGCTAGGGTCGTCGATGATATGGTGTTTATTGGTTCTGAATTGGTACAGGAAGCTTTAAAATCTGCCCCTTCATCTATAGAGTTGTTTGCGCCTAATCCCATATGTAATCAAGTTTATGAAGAAGGTACCTTACTTTTTACGCCAGCTGGGGGGTGCCCAAATGTATATGACAGAGTTAGAGGACGCTCTCCAGGATCAATAGATACTTATCGTGATGCAATTAAATTAGCTCAAAGTTTTGATATAATCCATAAAAACCCAATGGCTCCAGAACCTCAAGACATTCCAGTAAATTTGCGACATTTATCTACTATAGAAGCTCAACTTACCTTATCAGATAAGTTAATGACCGCTTTTGCTAGAGGTCAAGGGCAAGCAGAACAGACTTTTGCTATAATTCAAACAGCTATTGGTTTGTCAGACGAAGATTTTGCAAATGGTGTGTGGGTTTCGGCAGTTATTAACTCTAATTCACCCCGAATGCTAGATATACCAATGGCTCGTGGAATAATAGATTTTGCACGAGCAGGACAAATGACAATAATAACTCCATTTTGTCTGGCAGGTGCTATGGCTCCTGTCACGGTATCAGGTGCCTTAGTCCTGCAACACGCCGAAGCATTAGCTGGAATTGTTTTGTCTCAATTATCTAAGACTGGCGCACCAGTAAGTTATGGAGGATTTTCTTCTAATGTGGATATGAAATCTGGTAGCCCAGCTTTTGGTACTCCCGAACATTTAAAAATGCAGTTGGGTGGTGGACAGTTAGCTCGCTATATTGATCTTCCCTGGCGTTCTGCTGCTGGCTCAGCATCAAATATTTCAGATGCGCAGGGCGCACATGAAAATATTATGGGTGTTTGGGGTGCAGTTTTAGGGGGAGCAAATATGGTTATACATGGTGCTGGTTGGCTGGAAGGTGGTTTAACTTTTGGATTTGAAAAGTTTATTTGCGATATTGAAGCACTTCAAACTATTGCTGAGATGTTTGAGCCAACCCTAGCAGATAATGCTTCCCAGGCCTACACTGCAATCGAAGATGTCATTCCAGGAGGTCATTTTTTTGCAACTCAACATACTATGGAGCGTTTTGATACAGCGTTCTACTCTCCACTGATAGCTGATTTAGAAAACCATGGTAATTGGGAAGCTAAAGGAAGTTTGACAGCTGATGAAAGAGCAACTGAGGTCTGGCAAAAAACTTTAAGTAATTATGTTGTGCCAAAAGGGTCTTTGGAGATTGCAGATAATATTAATGATCTGATTATTAAGTTTAAAGATGAGGGAGGCGCTTCACCAGAATCTGGTTAAAAAGAGAGAAAACTTCTTGTAAAACAGTATATATTTTTTAATACCGAATAAAAAAAGAGGAAATATAATTATGAGTAAAAAAGAGATACATCAAGGTGGATGTCTTTGTGGAAAAGTTCGTTATGAAACTGATGGTAGTCCAGAGAGATCAGGAGTGTGCCATTGTCGTTATTGTCAATTAAGAACTGGTTCTTCTTTTGGTATAAGATAGATATAGAAGTCTTTTATCGTGCAGGTGCACCATTTGTTTCTACAAATATAAAAGAGAAACATGAAACCCATCCAGATTACAAACCGGTAAATTCAGAACATAGTATTCTGAAGGGCTCAAATGAAAATAAGAAACCAATTTTGTTTCTTAGATCGGCTCTAACCCACACCAGTCGGTAATAAATAAAGCAATAGTTTGAGTT
>CAJIZW010000077.1 GCA_905181985.1 uncultured Paracoccaceae bacterium
TCACTTAAAGTTTATCCTCATCATCAACCCCTATTAAGAAGTCGAAATCCACTCCTTGAGGGGCCTGGGTTACATGTTCATGAAATAGTTTTCCATAACCTCTTTTAGGTGAAGTTATTATTATTGGCATCGTTTCCTTTCGCGCTTGTAACTCTTCATCGCTTACTAACAATTTTAATGTGCGAGTATTAACATTCAGATAAATTTCATCACCATTTTTTACATAGTTCAGAGGACCTCCAATGGCAGCCTCTGGCGCCACATGTAATACAATTGTACCCGAAGCCGTCCCACTCATCCGACCATCAGATATCCGCACCATATCTTTTACTCCCATTCGAGCCAATTTTTTAGGTATAGGAATCAAGCCCGCCTCTGGCATCCCAGGTGCCCCTTTGGGCCCAATATTTTTTAGCACTAAAATATCTTTTGGACTAACATCAAGATCCTCGTCATCAATTCTGTTAGCTAAATCAGATAATCCATCAAACACTACTGCCTTACCCTGATGAACAAGGAGTTTGGTACTAGCAGCAGATTGTTTTATCACCGCACCGTCAGGTACTAAATTACCACTCAAAACTGCAAGTCCTCCAGATTCAAAGATAGGATTTTTTCGTGTTCTAACGGTAGCTTGTGGCCAGCTCACACGAGTTTTTTCTATGATTACACCCAATGTTTCACCTGAGGATGTCAATGCATCTAAGTGTAATAAGTCCTCTATTTCAGTTAAAACTCTAACTAACCCACCAGCCTTGTTTAAGTCTTCCATATAACCCTCACCTGAGGGTTTTAAATCAACAATTACAGGCGTATCTCGGCCCAATTCATCTAACCGATCAAGGCTTAAATTAATTCCCATCCTACCCGCTATTGCAGTTAAATGAATTATCCCATTCGTCGAGCCACCAACAGCCAGTAACACTCGAAGGGCATTTTCAAATGACCTCTCTGTAAGCCAATCCCGTGGGTTGTAGTTAAGTTGTGCAATTTTTACAGCTAATGCACCAGTTTCTTCAGCAACTCTTACTCTTTGGGCAGATACAGCTGGCGCACACGCGCCTCCCGGCACCATCAACCCTAATGTTTCGACCATTAGCGCCATTGTACTCGCAGTACCCATCACTCCGCATGTCCCCACAGTTGGGACAAGTTGATTACTAGCTTCCGCAACATCTTCGTCACTGAGAACACCTGCCCTGTAGTCAGCCCAAATTCTTCTACAGTCAGTACAGGCCCCTACCCGCTCTCCTTTAAAGCTCCCAACACTCATTGGCCCAGATACTAACTGGACAAACGGAATATTTGAACTTAGGGCACCCATTATTTGTGCCGGAACTGTTTTATCACAACCACCTACCAGTATACATGCGTCCATAGGCAAAGCCTTCATCATTTCCTCAGTATCCATGGCCATAAGGTTTCTTAAATACATAGATGTAGGAAAAGAAAAACTTTCATGTAAGCTAATAGTAGGGAATGCTAGCGGCAGTGCTCCCGCAGCTAAAACTCCCGCTTTTGCAGCCTCAACGAGATCATTGAGGTTTCCATGACAGGAGTTAAAATCACTATAAGTATTAATTATACCTATTACTGGTTTGTTTAAGACTTCATCGGTATATCCAAACCCTTTTATAAATGATTTCCGTAAAAAAAGAGCAAACTCGTCATCACCATAACGAGTTAAACGTTTTTTCATTCCAATTAATTTATTTTCCACTTAATTAACATCCTGACTAACTTTTAGTGTTATAACGCCATTCCATCTCTTAATTTATTCAGAAAAAATATAACAAACGTAATTAACTAAAAAATAGTGGCTTTTTTTATTACTTATTGCAACTAACAAAATAGTTTAAAAGTTAGGATTACATTTGAAACATTTGTTAAATAATTAATAATTAGAATTAAGGAAATCTCTTATTTATTTTACTAAGTTATTTAGATACGGTGAATTTAAATATAAAGTGTAATGAGCAAGGTGATACCTAAATGTATAATTTTTCTTTACTGGACTTATCCCCTGTACCCGAAGGCCAGACAACACAGGATGCTTTAAAAAACTCCCTAGACTTAGCACGTCACGCAGAAAAACTAGGCTTTCAACGTTACTGGTTAGCAGAGCATCATAATATGCCAGGCATTGCTAGTGCTGCAACCTCAGTTGTCATTGGGCATATAGCAGCTGGAACAAAAACAATACGTGTGGGAGCTGGCGGGATTATGCTTCCTAATCATTCTCCTTTAGTCATTGCCGAACAATTTGGAACACTTGCAACTCTACATCCAGACAGAATTGATCTTGGTATTGGGCGTGCCCCAGGAAGTGATATGGGAACTGCGCATGCACTTAGACGCAATAAGGATAGTAACGATAACTTCCCAGATGATGTCGTAGAACTAATACAATATCTTGATGATTCCAGTTCAAACACTCAAATAAGAGCTATACCTGGCGAAGGAACTAAAGTTCCAATATGGATTTTAGGGTCCAGCCTTTACGGTGCTCAATTTGCTGCATACATGGGTCTTCCGTATGCATTTGCCTCACATTTTGCTCCTGGAATGCTTGAACAAGCCTTGGTCACATACCGAACCACATTTAAACCCTCCAGGTGGTTGTCAAAACCCTACTTTATGATGGGTGTGGGCGTATGCGCTGCAGACACAAATGAAGAAGCACAGTATTTAAGGTCTTCTCAAATTCAATCATTTGTTAGATTAAGGACAGGTCAGCCCGGAAAACTACCATACCCTATCAAAAACATAAGAGATCACATCCCACCTGCTTTTCTATCTGTGGTAAATGAATCTCTTTCATGTTCAGCAACTGGCAGTAAAGATATCGTTCACCAAGAACTTAGTGAATTAATTTCCCGTTACAAACCTGACGAACTTATAATCACTGGCGCCATACACAACCATAAGGCCAGACTTCATTCGTATAGTATTGTTGCGGAAGTATTAGGTTCTTTGACTACTAAATCTGTCGCTGCGTAAGTGAACTCTCAAGAACTATACTTAATTCTACTAAAAAATCTCTCAAGAAACGAAGACCCTGGATTAAATTTATCCTCTCCCAACAAAAGGCATATTAGTAGCCATAATAGTCATATTTAAAATATTGGTTTCTAATGGTAAATCGGCCATTGTCACTATAGCTGCACCCACTTGATCAACATCCATAACCGTTTCCGCTTTTATAGATAAATCCGCTTGAGGAACTCCATCAAGCATTCGTGCTGCCATCGGCGTCAACGCATTTCCTATATCTATTTGTCCACAGGCTATTTTATAAGGCCTGCCATCTAAGGCTATGGTTTTAGTAAGACCAGTAACTCCATGTTTTGTGGATGTATAAGCCGCTGACCCAGGTCTGGGAGTGTGTGCAGAAATAGAACCATTATTAATAATTCTTCCACCATGAGGGTTTTGGTTTCGCATTAAGTTAAATGCAGCCTTAGCACATAAGAACACACCAGAAAGGTTTATATCAACCGTATTTTTCCACTGATCATAACTCAAATCACCGAACACAGTGCTGGGAAGATTAACGCCAGCATTATTAAATAGCACGTCAAGTCGACCATACTTATTTTTTATTTCATTAAACAACTCATCCACGGAACTTGGATTACTAACATCTGAAGCGATAAAATTTAAGCGTTTAATACCATCGGGATTACTTTTCACACCCAAATCAATTGTTTCTTTTAAAGTGGTCTCACGCCTTCCAGTTACAACTACGTCATAACCTGCCATGTAGAGGGCTAAAGCAGCAGACCGTCCAACTCCAGATCCACCACCTGTAACTAATGCTATCTTTTCCATAACTAGGGTATTCCTCCATTTAATTACATTAAATAAATTAACTGCCCTCACAATATGTTTGATAGAGATTTAGATACAAGGCTTTACATAAATTAAAATTATAAATGTTTATTTTTTAAAGTTTTAAGCTCGGAGTTGCGACAACCAAAATTTTACTTTCTCTTGGTTGCCGCTAGTAAAACTAAGTTTAATTTTATCTGTAGACCCTGTATTTAATTTCAGCGCGAGTAACGCCTATATCAGTAAGTTGTCTATCAGAAAGTTTTTGCAACATGTAATAAGCTGCTCTTTTTTCTTGAGATGCAACAACGCGATGCCAGAAATTTTTTATCATTATTTTTCCTTTGATTTGAATGGGTCAGCCAAAAAATAGTTAGCTCGAGGATCCCTCTAAACCTATTAAAAGGTAAGTAATACTGATATTTTTTAATAGCCGTTATGCGTTAAATGCATGTCATCCATAGCTTCATAGTAATCAATAAAACTACTCCTAGTTGGCTTGTTTAATCACTCGTTCTCTAACAAAGATATATAATGTTGAACACACAATCACCGCCGTCCCGATTAGGAACCTTAAATCTATAAC
>CAJIZW010000078.1 GCA_905181985.1 uncultured Paracoccaceae bacterium
ATCTCTGGTTCTGCCATCGGTGTCTGTACTGTCGTTCGGGCTGGTGGGTTTTCTGGAAAGAGTTTAGCAAACTCCTCGTTCATTATTTGAAAATCTTTCATATCCTTTAAGTAGACGTTGCACTTAACTACATCACCAAGAACAGCTCCACCCTCCTCCAAAACAGCTTTAACATTTGAAAGTGTCTGGATAGTTTGTGCTCGGACATCATTAACACCTATCACATTACCGGTATGGTCCCACGCCACTTGACCGGCAGTAAACACCATATTGCCACCTCGTGCACCAGGCGAATATGGAAATGTGGGTCGCGGTTGAAAGTCGAGGTTTTTTGGTCGAAGAACAATCTTAGGCATTTTGTGAGGTTCCTTATTAATTTAAAATGGTTGCAGGAGAATCTGCAGCGTTAAGTATTAGAACTTTGAAAATTTATAAAAAAATTTAACAAATTACTAATGCCAAGTCTACTTAGAATATGTTGCGAAATTTTCTGTTTTATAACACATCTGTTAAATTACTTATAATATAAGTGTGTTACGTATAATAATTATTTAAGTCAGAAATAAAAACGTTGCGCTACTTTTTCAAAAACTGAGGAGTGACACTCTCTTGGGATAATATCTTTATAACTACTAATCAGCCGGTCGTAATTTGAATAAAGGCTATCAACAGGAAAATTAGAACCAAACATACAGCGATTTTCACCAAACTGCTTCAAACAGATATCAATAATAGTTTTAATAGTATCTGTAGTCCATCCATGGTCAAACATACCAAGGCCTGACAGTTTGCAAGTAACATTACTTAAACTTGACATATAGCCCAATTGCTCCGCGTATATTTCCAAACCCTTAGTAGTTCGATCATGGGGAGACCCCGCATGGCATAGGGCAACTTTCGTTTTGGGCGCATCTTTCAGTATCTTACTTGTGGCCTCCATCAACCCAGGAATAAGTTGTAAATCAAATGAAAGGCCTCTTTCACCAACGCTACGCAATCCTCGCAAAAGTGCTTCCGAATTCAATAAGTCATTGGTACCTGTTTTGTTATCCTCCTCTGGTGCACGGCCAATAATTTGCCTTACACCACGAACAGAAGGTAGCTTTAAATAGCTGTCTAGGACAGTTTCAAGATCAGGAGAAGTTAGATCACAAAAAACAACCTGAACCATTGGCCAATCAGGGTTAGCATCACTGATAGATTGCACCCACTTCGCTTCAGCAAGACCATCTTTTGCTCCCACCTGAATATGAACAGAAGATCCAAAGCCATTTTTTTGCGCATCAAGTCTGAACTCATCAAGCAGGTAATTACGCTGAATTGGTGTCGGATCACCAAAAAAACGCTTTACACCTTTAGCATTCAACCAGGGGTACTCTACTGCTTTTAGGTCCCATAAATGGTGATGTGAATCAATCATATTCATTTTGAATAAGCCTCAATATTATCTAAAATATCAATATTTTGTTGTTTAAAAAAGTGAAGTATATCAATAAATACCCAATTCTCCTTTAGTTTGTTGCCTTCACGTCGATAGATATCAATAACACGGAACTCACAAAGTTTTTCACTTGGAGAGAGCCCCATAAAACCACCTGTAGGCTTTGCTATAAAGTTAGGCCAACCAAAAAAACCAGAATAGTGTCCTTCAGCTATACGGGCAATGTGTCCCGTCCCAGACCGATCACTAAACGCAGCACGAAAAGGGCCCGAATGCTGTTTAGCATACCGCTCAATTGTATAGGTAGCGCCAATGCCCGCTGGCCCCCACCAGGTCATATCATCATGCCAAGTTCTTGCGAGCTCTTCCTCTAATGGGAGCCCCAATTGCCATGTACCTAGATCATTAATCATTGCATGCATAACATCCATTGTTTTCTTTCCTTCAGCCTCAGGAGCATCATTATATAATAAGGCATCATGAGTGGCAGGACCCGGTTGCACCAAATGCATGGCCGTTGGATCTTTAAAAGGGTGATACCCAGCTTGGATCATAAGATGTGGAATATCAAAATAGAACGCTGTTTCAGAAATTTTGCCATTTTCAATTTTGTGAAACTCAGCGTAACGCAACATAATAATTTTTCCTGTCGGCTTTATGCCCAGCCACGTCTCATCAAACAACCCCATTAAATGCCCCATCGAACACACCCATACAGATGCCCCATCATCTATAAAGTTTCGTCCAGCAAAAAATACATCCATGCGACGTTGCATATGTCGAATCGATTTTCGAAAAGGTTGCCAAAATATTTCACTTACAACCTTTACGTCTGTTTGTAGCTGGAAAGGATGAAAAGCGCGCCACGTATAATCTTGTGCCGTAAATTCTACTAAAACATCTGTTATTTTATCAGTTTCAGAAGAATCAAGTGCTTCATAGTAATTTCGAACAAGGCATTTTTCACTTTTGAAGTCTGTCAATTCATATTTCCTTTACCATAAATAACTATATTATACCTATTTTTTAAACAAAATGAACCCATTTTTGAGTAAAGAACAGTAAATGCTTGACCTTATAGTAGTCTTTTTGCAAACGTATGCAATGTTGGAATGTTTTTGCTTAGGTACTGCACATGGCTGAAATCAAACTTCGAAACTTATCTAAACGATGGGGTTCATTTGTAGGCGTAGAGAACTTAAACCTTACAATTGCGGACGAAGAGTTTCTTGTACTTTTAGGACCATCTGGCTGTGGTAAAACAACGACTATGCGTATGATTGCTGGGCTTGAAGAGGCGTCTGGCGGTGATATTATTATTGATGATGTGCGAGTAAATGATCTTGATCCCAAGGATCGCAATGTCTCAATGGTTTTTCAATCTTACGCTCTTTATCCAAATATGAATGTTTACGAGAACATTAGGTTTCCACTCAAAGTAAGGAAAATCCCAGAGGCTGAGCATAAGGAGCGCGTAATGAGGGCTTCTGCAATGGTTGAGTTAGATGATTTTTTGCACAGAAAACCTGCTGAACTTTCAGGAGGCCAAAAGCAGCGTGTGGCACTTGCGCGTGCTATCGTTCGTGAGCCTAACGTATTTTTAATGGATGAACCCCTTTCAAATTTAGATGCTAAACTTCGAGTATCTACAAGAGCTCAAATTAAAAACCTTAGTCATGAACTGAAAGTCACCACAATATATGTGACCCATGATCAAATCGAAGCTATGACACTTGCCGACCGAGTAGTGGTTATGAAAGACGGTATTGTTCAGCAGGTTGGCAGTCCAACTGAAATTTATGATCGACCAGCAAATGCATTTGTAGCAAGCTTCATTGGTGCACCTGCCATGAACCTAGTAAGTGGAGATGTATTTAATAATATCTTCACCGGTGGTGACCTAAAAATTGAAGGGCTTAAAGCTCAAAATCAGCCCGCTCAATTAGGATTCCGTGCCGAAGATGCAAGCACCGTGACTGAGGGCGGTGATATTCACGCCGCTGTCTACACAATGGAATTATTAGGTGACGCCACAATGATTACAGTGCGCGTCAATGATGAACTTGTTTCGATCAAGGCACATAAAGATTATCGGGTAAAGATTGGTGACATGGTTCACATTTCAGTGCCCAAAGAAATTTGCCATCTGTTTGACACCAAAACAGGTGCGCGAATTGGGGATTGATCCCCTTTAGACGACCCCCATCACGGGGATTAACGGAGAAATGGCCATTTCGGTCACTTCTTATGATAACAAGGAGAAAAAGATGTTTCTAAAAAAAGTAATGGTAGCCGGAGCATTAATCATGCTAGGCAATACAGCAATGGCGGGGTGCGGAATTTCTTCTGGTAACGTCAATGTTCTTTCAAATGACTTTCCAGCAATTCAAGCTGTAACGGCTGGAGCAAGCACTTGTGCTGGCGATGGAGTAACCGTAAAAACAAACCTGACCAAAGATCACAAAGACATCATGGTTGCGGCTCTTACAGCAAACCCAGCTGAATATACCTCAGTAATTACTAGTAACTCTACATTAGTAACCCTTATGAACGACGGTCTTGTACGTTCTTTGGATGACTTAGTCGCAAAGCATGGCGGAGGCTTAAATCCAAGCCAAATGGTTACAGTAGACGGAAAAATTATGGCTGTTGCATTCATGGCAAACGCGCAGCATTTATTTTCTCGGTCTGATATCTTGGAAAAAGCAGGCGTAAGCAGTATTCCTGCAACCTATGAAGACGTTCTAGCCGCAGCAAAAGCAATCAAGTCTGCTGGTTTGATGGATTATCCCGTAGCTTTAAACACAAAAGCTGGTTGGAATCTCGGAGAAGAATTTATCAATATGTATATGGGTACTGGTGGTGATTTCTTTAAACCTGGTACAGCTGAAGTAGCAGTTAATAACGCACACGGTGTTGCAACACTAAACATGCTCAAATCATTGGTTGCGTATTCAAACCCAGACTATCTCACATATGACTCAAATGCGACCCAAGCTGAATGGGAAGCAGGTAATTTAGCATTGGCAACCATGTGGGGTTCACGTGGTGGAGCAGTCATGGATGGTGAAGGTTCAAGCGAAGCAGTAGAATCATCAACTGTCCTTTCCAGCGCGCCTACCTGGGGAAATAATGCACGTCCAGCGTCAACTCTTTGGTGGGATGGTATATCAATTTCTTCAAATATCTCCGATGAGGATGCAGAGGCAACATTTATAGCTATGATGCACGGTATTTCACCTGATGTCATAAAAGCGAATAATGCTGCTGCTGTTTGGTTGGGCAAAGGTTATACTCCAAGCAAAGCTTCTGCTGGCGTTTCTGCTACAGCGGCTGGTGGTGCTGCACCATATCCAATGTTGCCATTTATGGGCACATTGCACTCTGCACTTGGTTCTGAGATCTCAGACTTCTTGCAGGGATCTGAAAGTGCAGAACAGGCTCTATCAGATATCGAGGCTGCATATACTGCTGCCGCTACAGAAAAAGGTTTCTTACAATAAGAAATTTATTGGGAAGGGGGACACCCCTTCCCTAACTAAGAATCTAAATAGGCATTTAAAATGAAAAACCGTACATTCTTTTGGTTTATTCTCCCGTCACTGGTGGCAATGATACTTTTTATTGCACTTCCTATCGGTTCTGTGTTCATTCAATCATTATATATCGAGCATGGCGCAGTTTTAAAGGAAGTTAAAAGCTGTGGACCTTTTGGATGTAAAGACGAATTACAAATTGATGTTGTTGCAACCTCACAATTAAAACAAGAAAAACCGTTAGGTAAATTTAACGGATTTGGGACATACACAAATCGCAATCATCTTGCAGTCAATGAAGTAAGAGATGCTTGGGGTAGTAGTTCTAATTGGAAAATTTATTTTAGTAAGGTTTACAATTTACCTTTTTATCGTGCTCTCGCCTTTACCCTTACCTATACATTCCTAGTAACCCCTCTAGTTCTGATACTCGGGTTCTGTATAGCTCTTGCCGTAAATAGTTTACCAAAAAAACTGAAGGGCCCAACCATTTTTGTGTCACTCCTACCTATGATCGTAACACCATTGATAGGATCTCTAATTCTATTTTGGATGATTGATTCTAAGGGTATTTTAGGAGCTAGCTTACAGTGGCTATTTGAGGATCCAAATTTATCTTTAAAAGCCTCACCAACTTTAACTTGGATAATGTTAATCATTTATGGTGTTTGGCATTCGGCACCCTTTGCTTTTATTGTCTTTTATGCTGGCCTACAAACTGTTCCTTCTGAAACGATAGAGGCAGCAATGATCGACGGTGCTTCCCGATGGGAACGTACACGCTATGTAATTTTACCACATCTTGTCCCTCTCATAGTCTTCATTTCTTTAATTCAATTAATGGATAATTTTCGAGTATTTGAACCTATTGTTGGATTCTCTGCACAGGCCAGCGCAACTTCACTTTCATGGATTATTTATAATGATCTAGCTGGTGGTGAAGGTACATTCTTTGGATCTGCTGGAGCTACATCTGTTTTAACAATCTTGGGGGTTGCAGTTTTACTTATCCCAGTCCTAATTAGAACGTGGAACGATTTTAATAGGAAAGCTGCCTAATGTCTGAGCTTATTCACCGGCGTTCAAAATTGTTTACTTTCCTAATTTGGGTTTTTGTCTTTTTCTGGATTATTGCAGCAGGTTTCCCATTTTTATGGACCATGTGGGGTTCCTTTAAAGTTCAAGGTGACTTCTTCTCGAAGGCAGACTGGGCTTATGCAATAAGTGGATTACGCACCCAAATTGAAACAGGTTCGTCCTTTACGGGCGACGGTTATCATGGCGCTTGGGTTACAAAGTCTTTTTGGCAAGCTGCGTTAAATACTATGATTGTAGTGGTTTCAGTAGTCGTCATATCTCTTACATTAGGAACTTTGGGCGGCTATGCATTAGCCCGCTCAGGCAAGAAATATGCATTCTATCTTTTAATGCTCGCGTTAGTGTTTCGTGCAATGCCACACATTACTTTAGTATCCGGTTACTTACTACCATTTTTTGAGTGGAACCTATGGGGGCATTTACCAACTGCGATAATCGTTATGGTTGCGATCAATCAACCTTTTACATTGTGGATGTTGCATAGTTTCTTTCTTAATATTCCTAAAGATCTCGATGAGAGTGCGATGGTCGATGGGTGCACTAGATTTCAAGCATTTAGACGCGTAATCGTACCAGTTATGTGGCCAGGTGTAATTACTACGGGGCTGTTTTCCTTTTTGCTTGCCTATAATGATTTCACTGTAACAGCTACATTATTGAACAATAGCAACCAAACAATGGTTCCAAAAATAGCTAGTTTTTTGGGTACTACACAGGTTGAAGGTAATGTGATGTTTGCAGTTGCCGCAGTCGTTTCCGCGACAGTGCCTTTATTTCTTTTGATAATGTTCTTTCAACGTCAAATAGTTAGTGGCCTTACAGCAGGAGCAGTAAAAGGATGAGCGGAGCAAGACCAGAACAGGCGATCCTTAGCAAAGATACGGATCTGTCCAAGACAAATGAAACACGTAAAGTCATTGAAAATATGATTGACGGCCTGAATGATCACAGAATTGTTGATATTGACGAGTTTTTTAGTGAAAGTTTCCGTTGGATGGGCAATACTGGTTGCGGCACAAAAGAGGGTATACGCGAATTTCAAGAAAATTGGCAAAAACCGTTTCAAGCGGCCTTCTCAAATAAAGTGTGTATAGACGAAGCGCGGCTTTATATGGGTGAATGGGCGGCAGCATTTGGACGGCAGGAAGCAATACACAGCGGAATATTTATGGGTATAAAGCCCGAAAATAAAAAAATTCAAATCCGTTATATGGATTTTTGGAAAGTCGAAAATGGGAAAATTGTTGATAATTGGGTAATGGTAGATTTTCCAAATGTTCTTGCACAACTAGGTGTGGACGTTTTCAATGGTCATGGCTGGGAAGCATATGACTCGAAAGAAGAAACATCATCTGAAATTAGGAGAAATTAATGGCTATAACTTATTTGAAACATGGAAAACCAGATAAGGAACGCGCGCAAGATGATGCAAAAACAAAGGCCATTGTTGAAGAGATATTGTTAGATATAGAAACACGAGGTGACAGAGCAGTACGAGACCTCTCTGTCAAATTTGACAGTTACAACCCTCAAAACTTTAAACTTACCGATCAAGAAATCTCAGATCTCATGGCAACTCTTTCAGACAGAGAGCTAGCTGACATTAAATTTGCCCAAGAACAGGTGCGAAATTTTGCACAAGCGCAACGGGAAAGTATGTTAGATATTGAAATCGAAACACTACCAGGTGTGATTTTAGGTCATAAAAACATTCCTGTACAGTCGGTAGGTTGTTATGTGCCAGGCGGAAAATTCCCAATGGTCGCGTCTGCGCACATGTCTGTATTAACAGCTTCTGTCGCAGGTGTGCCACGAATTATTGCTTGCACCCCACCTTTCAAGGGCAAACCTAATCCGGCAGTCATTGCGGCTATGCACCTTGGGGGTGCACATGAAATTTATGTAATAGGTGGCATTCAGGCTGTCGGCGCAATGGCCATCGGTACTGAAACAATTGAACCTGTACATATGCTAGTTGGTCCTGGGAATGCATTTGTTGCTGAAGCCAAACGCCAGTTGTTCGGTCGTGTTGGAATTGATTTGTTTGCAGGCCCAACTGAAACGATGGTAATCGCAGACGATACTGTAGATGCTGAACTCTGCGCGACCGACCTTCTGGGGCAGGCAGAGCATGGTTATAACTCACCTGCTATTCTAGTGACAAATTCTGAAAAATTGGCAAAGGCCACTATGATTGAAATTGATCGCCTTTTACAAATTATCCCTACAGCTGACACTGCCGGAAAGTCTTGGGAAGACTATGGCGAAGTGATCCTTTGTGAAACTTATGAAGATATGTTGAAGATTGCGGATGAAATTGCATCAGAGCATGTGCAAGTGATGACTGATCGTGACGATTGGTTTTTAGAACATATGACATGTTATGGTGCATTATTTTTGGGTGCACGTACAAATGTGTCCAATGGGGATAAAGTCATCGGTACTAATCATACATTACCTACAAAGAAAGCTGGACGTTATACGGGTGGGTTATGGGTTGGAAAATTTCTTAAAACTCATAGTTACCAAAAGATCATAACTGATGAAGCCGCCGCTAAAATTGGAGCGTATGGTTCCCGGTTATGCCTCCTTGAGGGATTTGTTGGACATGCAGAACAGTGCAATCTGCGTGTACGCCGTTATGGAGGGGTGAACATTCCTTATGGTGGGCCAGCACCTCATAAGGACACTATTGAATGACTGATTTCTCCTCCTTACGAGCGCTTACATCAGAATTAAACGCAGCAATGTATAACTGGTCAGAGGCAGGCGTGCGAACAGCGCTAAATGCTATTATGGCGAGAGATGCCATTGTTCATATGTGCCATCCTTTTGGGGACACCACTGGAGATCAATACTACGACACTATTTTAGCTCAACTACATCTTGCATTACCAGATGTTGAAAGACGCCCATGGATAGTCATGGCAGGTGTTGATGAACATGGATTTGATTGGATCGGGGTTGCAGGCACCTACCTTGGAACTTTCGTAAGACCTTTTCTAGACATTCAACCAACGGGCCATTTGGCTCACATGCGGTTTCACGAATATTTTCGAATTGAACAAGGGCAGATTGTCGAAGTGCAGGCAATTTGGGATATTCCTGAACTTATGATGCAGGCAGGTGCTTGGCCAATGGCCCCAAGCCTTGGTCGCGAAGGGTTAATCCCTGGCCCTGCAACCTGTGATGGTTTGCAGACTGAGAACTATCAACACGATGCTTCTACAGCGTCAAGAAAACTTGTACTTAATATGCTTACAGCTATGAGCCGTCATCCCAAAGAACCTCCAGAAGCCATGGAAATGTCTCGCTATTGGCATCCTAAAATGACCTGGTATGGACCAGCTGGAATAGGTACAAATAGAGGTATATCAGGCTTTCGCCATTGGCATCAAATGCCATTTCTTATGGGAATGCCAGATCGTGGTAGTTTTCGAGATGAGCTAACCTATCATTTTTTTGCAGATGGGCCTTATGTAGCGGTCACTGGTTGGCCTAATATGAAGCAAACACTAAGTCACGATGGATGGATGGGTATCGCACCAAGTGGGCGTATGATAACACTAAGAAGTCTAGATTTTTGGCGTATTGAAAATGGCCAAATTCGTGAGAACTGGGTATTGGTAGATTTATTAGATGTATATCGGCAATTGGGAGTAGATGTCCTTGGAAGAATGCGGACTTTTAACAAAGCACGCGCCACTGGGCCTACTCCTATCGCAAGTGAGGTAGCATCATGACAGTGCTACAGATTAATGAATAAGGTTACAGCATTAAAAGTCGCCGAACTCGCCGGTGTCAGTCAATCGGCAGTGAGTAGAGTATTCACCCCTGGTGCCTCTGTAAGTAACAAAACTGCCTTAAAGGTCCGCAAAGCAGCTCAAGAGTTGAGTTACCGACCAAATGTTCTTGCACGATCTCTTATAACGGGGAAAAGCCGAATAATCGGGCTCGTTGTTGCTTATCTTGACAATTATTTTTATCCTGCAGCCTTAGAAAAACTGTCCAATTCCCTTAAAGAAGAAGGCTATCATGTCCTTGTTTTTATGGCATCAAATGACGACCAATCCACAGAGCAGGTCATCGAAGAACTCCTCGACTATCAAGTTGATGGAATTATTACCGCTAGTGTTGGTATTTCCAATGACCTCACGGCGCGCTGTGAAGCGGCAGGAGTACCTGTTGTCCTGTTCAACCGTACTCAAGACAAGGCATCTCACAGTGCCGTGACTTCAGATAATTTTCTAGGCGGGCAAACTGCTGCAAGATTTTTGTACGAAGCAGGGCATAAACGTATCGCCTACATTGGTGGATGGGCTGGGGCATCCACTCAACGTGACCGTGAAGCAGGCTTTCGTTTTGGTCTCAAGAATGCAGATGCTATCCTTTTTGCACATGCTTTAGGCAACTTTTCAACTGATATCGCAAAAGCAGTAGCCCGTAATATGTTTTCTGGATCTATAAAGCCAGATGCAGTATTTGTGGCTACTGACCATATGGCCTTTGCTGTGATGGATGTCCTACGTTCCGAGTTGGACTTAAGTGTTCCAAAGGACGTAAGTGTTGTCGGTTATGATGATGTTCCTCCAGCATCCTGGGCTGCCTATGACTTAACAACTCTACGACAGAGATCAAATTTGATGGTGGACCAAACAGTAAATTTGATGATAGATAAGATCCGCGATCCAGATGTCGCCTCAAAGCATATAAAAATACTCAGCCCATTGATTGTTCGTGGATCAGCAAAAATTCCAAAAGGATGGAGCACATGAAGGGTTTTTCAGACCAGTTTACTAATTTTCCTGATTATATATTAGGAATTACCAAAGAGATTTGGGAAGGCCGTGGAATAGGGACATTGCATGCCTATTATTCTGACGATATTATTGTAAGATCTCCAGGGTCTGTTGTTATTGGCAATGCGAATGTAATCGGTGCCACCATGGCAACTCTTGCTGAATTTCCAGATCGCCGTCTACTGGGCGAGGACGTTATCTGGTCTGGGACCCCCGAAGAAGGAATGTTATCATCACATCGAATTTTGTCGACGGCGACCCATCTAGGGGATGGAGTATATGGCAAAGCAACTGGGAAAGTTATAAAATATCGGATAGTAGCAGATTGTCACGCAATAAATAACCAAATCAATGACGAATGGTTGATCCGAGATCAAGGAGCTATTGTGCGCCAGATGGGTTGGGATCCCTACCAATATGCACTTAATCAGATTGAAGATGAAGGTGGGCCCACAGAATGTGTGAAGCCATTTCATCCTTCAATTGACAAAGT
>CAJIZW010000079.1 GCA_905181985.1 uncultured Paracoccaceae bacterium
TTAATAGCTTTAACCATATTTGCGTAATTCATTTGTATGCTCCAATATTAGATGAATTAGTTTTTGAGATTATAAACATTTGGTTCCTGCTGTTATAATGTTATTATTTTAAGAATATACAACATCAATTTTATATCAGCATTTAATATTTTTATATCTGCCCCTTTAACGTTTATCAATGAGATAGCTTTTGAGGATCTGTTGTGTTCTGATTGAAATAGTGATAATTTTTTTTAAAGCCTTTTTTATTCTGCTGCGACTCAAGCAAAACTCAAAAACAAAGAAAAAGCGCAGGAGATACTATCACAAGCTTTTACTCAATCAGGGTTATCTTTAGAGCAGTTTATTGAATCTCAAAAATATAAAGACCAAGAACAAACTGATGATTTGTGTGTTACTATTGGATCCATAATAGATTAGGCCCAAAGCCTAACCTATAGGACTTGAAACCAACAATATAAAAACTGTTGACTGGTATTAAACGGGGTGTGATGCTCTTCCAGCTTACTTCCTAAAAGTTTAAAATTCGTACCAAGCTCTTTATCTAGCTTTGCCGCACTATAACGTTCAACAGTTAACCCACTACATTTCAGAGGTCCATCTGGTCCAAAAGTTGCGATTACTAGGTGACCACCTTTTTTAACTGCTTTATACAATAAATTTTTATATTTTACCCTGCTTTCAATGTCAGTTAGAAAATGAAAAACTGCTCTGTCATGCCATAAATCAAATTGGTTATCTGAGAACTTATAATCAGTAATGTCACCAATATACCACCCTATCTTATCAAGGTGGCTCTCTAGTCTTTTTTGTAAAAATTTTATAGCTGACGGGGATATGTCTATTACGCTTAGATTAGTATGGCCCTTTAAAATTAAGTCATCTAATAGAGTTGATTCTCCTCCACCAATATCAATTATTGATTTATTAATATCAGTATTAAGTTTGCTGATTATGGATAGTGAGCTTTTTAGATGAGAGGTATACCAGCTGACAGAGTCAAAGTTTTTTGTTTGATATACTTTCTCCCAGTGGGCGTTATTTGAATTCACGTAAGCTCCTATTGTTAAAAGTTGTTAAGCGTAGGAAATATTGATATATTTATTATAAATAACTTTAATCTTATTTTAATAAAATAACTAGTATTTCTATGGAAACTTAGAAATCTTCTTTTACAAACTTACGAATACTATGTGATATAATTTTTATTTCTGAGTTAATGTTATAAGTAATTTGTTTATCGGTAGTTTCCTTTTAGTTTAACAAATTTCTTATGTGAGAAAATTTGTCGTCATCAGGTTACTATAATATAAACTAATTATTACACTTTTATGCTTTAACACACTTTTGTGTTTGTTGATTTTATATATTAATTTAATTAGAAAATTTCTGGTAAATACTTAATAATTTGTTTATTTATGGTTAAATGAAATTCTTGAGTTGTGGATAAAGTCAGCTCTAATAAAAAAAAGAGGTAAGTAAAGCTGGGAATTCTAATATTGGAGCATATCTTGTTTTGTGATGTATAGGTTTTTGCCAAACAGCCATTTCAAGTGGTGTGTCAACTGAACATACTCGCAAAGTCATGTCACTTTCGATGTCGTAATTGACACACTCTTGCGCTTAAGATAATTTTCGAAAAGGATATTTTTATTGGTTTGGAAAAAAAATAAGAATAAAGATTCTGGTGGTTTTTTTATTGAAGAGAGTTCTTTAAAGCCTATGGAAACCTTAAAAAATTTATCAAATAACTCGGATTACTGGAAAGCTAAAAAGGAAGGTCATGCGTATATATCAGATGAGAGAAAAACTAAATTTGCATTTCCAAAATTTTCTGAAATTCTAAATCAAAAGTTTTTTGAGTATTTGGCGGAGCAGTTCTCTCTAGACCATGAGGGGCCTCACGGTTACCATCATTGGTTAAGAGTTTTATATAATGGCCGTCTACTTTGCGGTCAAAACACTGCCAATATTAAAGTCGTTGAGCTTTTCTCTTTACTGCACGATAGTAAGAGGGTTAACGGGCAATCTGATCCTGAACATGGAGAGCGAGCCGCTATTTTTGCAGAAACTATACGGGGCACTTGGTTTACTGTGACTGACAAAGAAATGCAAATGTTGCAAGATGCGTGCATTCTTCACTCTGAGGGTCTACGGGATAAAGATGTCACTTTACAAACTTGTTGGGATGCTGACCGTTTAGATGATTGTCGTACAGGAGTGGATCCTGATTCCTCTTTACTCAGCGATGACTTAGCAAAACAGGAACTGATTATTCTAGAGGCGCATCAAAGGGTTCTTAACCAGGCCTTTAAGTAAAATAACCTTGTTTTATTAAGGCTTTAGTGCTCTGTGGTTAGACCATTCTTAACATCAATATCCTGAAGTTTCTTATTTCTCAACTTTGCTTTACCAAATCCACCACCACCTGGGGTAACCAACCTTATGGTTTCACCTTTTTTTATTAGATAATTACCTTTATCTTTAATTTTCGTGCCGTCACTAACGGAAACTTCTCCTTTTCCACCTCTTAAGCCACCATTTCGACCTGCTGGTCCTTGCTTTGTTCGTTCAAAGGCCGCTGCTGATAAGATAAATGGTTCATTTGTTGAGGTTCCAATAATAATTTCTTGGCCTAATCCACCTCTAAACTTTCCAGATCCCCCACTATTAATCAAAAATTCTTTTTTATGGTAAATAACTGGAGCGGCAGCTTCTGCAACTTCTACAGAGACAGCGCCTACTCCTGAGGGAAAAGCTGTTGTCGACAACCCATCTGATTGGGGTCTAGCTCCCATACCACCTAGAGCAACATTTAATGAATTAAACCTTTTTTCTCCTGCGCCAGCTATTGAAATAGTCCAAAGCGCTCCTGCACTTTCTGCTAAAATTTTGCCAGGCAAGGCTTTTGATAGACATCCGAGAACTAAATCTGGTAACGCCTGGCCTACTACGTGTCGCGCTGTTACTGGACTTGGGCTTTCAGCACTCACAATTAAGCCAGGTGGCGCTGTTATTTGGATTACGGCCAAAGATGCTGCATTATTTGGAACTTCCGGACAAATAGCTGCTTTTATACCGTAAGAAGCATAGGCAATGGTATAGTTGAGTGGACAATTTATACCTCGATTAATTGCTGGAGATGATCCGCTAAGATCAACAGAAATAGATTTTTCTTTTATTTTCAGTTTTGCTTTTAAGACTATTGGTTTATCAAACCCATCTAACTTTAGTGTACTTAAATACGTGCCGGTTGGTAATGATTTGATTCTTGCCTCGACTGCATTTTTTGACTGTTTAAAAATAAATTTGGTTATAATGTCCAAATCGACTAGCTCAAATTTATTTAGTAAGTTGTTCAACCTTTCAACACCAGAATCGTTACAACTCATGAGTGATAAAATGTCTCCTCGAGCCTCTTTAGGTACCCGGGAGTTTGTACATATTATAGAAAGTAATTCTTCTTGTATTTGAAAGCTTCTTCGTAAAAAAGATACTGGAATTAATGTGCCTTCTTCAAATACACTTTTTGCTTCAGCAGACCAACCTAATCCACCGACATCTGTAATATGACAGGTGGAAGCAAAAAAATTTATTAACTGATCATTTTTAAAAACGGGCGTTACTACTATGAAATCGAACAAATGACCGGCCCCAATCCAGGGATCATTAGTGATTAAAACATCGCCCTCTCTTATAGAATTTACATCTAGTTTAGAAAATATCTCATTTAAGGATTTTGCCATAGTGTTTACGTGGCCTGGAGTACCCGTAATCGCTTGCGCTATCATATTGTATTTGCGATCAAAAACGCCTGCAGAGAGATCGCCTGCCTCTCTTACTATTGGACCAAAAGCAGCCTTTAATAGAGAATTTGCTTGCTCCTCACAAACCGAGATTAAGCTATTCCAAATAATGTTAGAATTAATTATATCTGAATCGTTTTTTACCAAGATAAAGTGCCCCCAATCTATCTTTTTGTTAATATCAAGTGATTTTTAATATGTTTACATACATCCCAACCCTTTGGAACTACTGTGGTAGTTTGATCTTCATGGATTAGACAAGGCCCACTTTGAGAAACTCCTACTCGCAGGGTGTTTCTATCAAAAACTTTATAGTTTATAAATTTTCCAGATGTTATTTCAAAAATTTTTCTATTTTTAAGAATTTTTTTCTGTGACCTGTCTTGGAACTGGGGTTTAGCCTTTAACTTTTTTGGATTTACTCGCTCTTTTATCGGATCAGTTAATCTTCCTGAAACTATCAAAGACACAATTTCTATTCTGACTCCTGGCATCAAGAACCCAAACTTTTCTTTATATTTAGAAACAAATTTTTGTGTTAACTCAGACAACTCCTTTTTATTTTCTAGGTAGTTCTCTATTGGAATAGAAATATCATGGCCCTGTCCTTCGTAGCGTAATTCAGCATCAATTTTGAATTGAATTTCTCTACCTGTTGAAGATGCTCCGTTAAGGATAATTTTAATAGCTTTTTTTATAGTTTTAATAATTTTTTTAATTTCTGTAGTTTTTAAATTCAACAAAAATTTTGAAATACTTCGGGCAATTTCATAACTAATAGGTGCTGCTAAAAAACCGACAGCAGAACCTACACCAGCTAAGTGTGGGACTATTATTTTTCGAATATCAAGTTTGTTAGCGATTCCTGCGGCATGAATGGGTCCTCCTCCACCAGAGACTATAAGACAGCAGTCCCTGATGTTTTTTCCAAGCTCAATACCGTGAATTCGAACCGCGTTAGCCATTAGCTCCTCGCCGATTTCAATAATCCCTGATGCCGCCCATTCTGTAGATTTAAAGTGAAGCTTTTTTACTATCTCGTTTTTTATAGACGTCTTGGCATTTGATAACATTAAGTTAATAAATCCCCCACCAAAGGATTCCTCAGAAATCCTTCCTATTACTAAGTTTGCATCGGTAACTGTGGGTTTTTCTCCTCCAAGATTATAGCATGCAGGTCCAGGTTGAGACGCTGCACTTTCCGGACCTACAACTAAACGTCCTAAAATATCCATTTTTGCTATAGAACCACCGCCTGCTCCTATTTCAACTAAGTCCATTGCAGGAATTCTTAAAGGAAGACCACTACCACTTTTATTTTTCCAAGCATGAGCTACTTCCAAACGCCTAGTAATAAAGGGTTCACCTTGATTTAAGTAACATACCTTTGCAGTTGTGCCACCAATATCTAAGGCTATTGAACTTTCCTCCTTTAACTCTTTTGAAATCTTGCTTGCTAAAATAATTCCACCTGCTGGACCAGATTCCACCAGTCTTATTGGTACCTTTTTTGCTTGCTCTAAGCTTGTTAACCCACCACTAGATGACATAAGAAAAAAGTTACCTTTAAATCCTTTTTTTGTAAGTGTTTGGTAAAATGAGTTTAGATAATTACTCATTAGAGGTCGGACATAAGCGTTAGCTACGGTTGTTGAGAATCTTTCAAATTCACGAGCTTCTGGAGAGATCTCAGAACTCATGCAAATCGTTACAGATTTTGGAAGGTTTTGTCTCAAATACCTTGCAACTAATTGTTCATTTTGTGGGTTTGAATAGGAGTGTAGAAATGCAATCGCTACAGCTTCAATATTTTCGATTATAAGTAATTTTGTAATTTTTTCTAACTGTCTATTCGTAGGTTTTTTTAATATTTCGCCAGTTATTAAAGTGCGTTCGTTTAGACATATTCTTAGGTCCCTAGGAACTAGCGGCTTGGGTAACTCGATGTCTAAATCGTATTGATCAAACCTTTTTTCATAACGCATTTCCAAAACATCTCTGAAACCTTCAGTTGTTATCAGAGCAGTCTTGGCTCCTTTTCGCTCTATCAAAGCATTAGCTGCAATAGTTGTGCCGTGAACTATAGTATCTATGTTTTCAACTTCTAAATTATAATTCTGTAACAACTTATTGATACCATCCAACGCCCCTAGTTCAGGGTTGTTAGGCGTGGTTAAATATTTTTTTGAAAATATTTTCCCCGAATTATCTAAAACAAGGTCAGTAAAAGTGCCACCAATATCGATACCAATTCTATTCATTGAGCCCAAACTCTTTATTCTCTAAGAAACGATTCAAGACATTTTGAGTTACTTCAGATACAGAGTTTTTTGTATCGTTCCAGAGTAAAGAAGTTGCCCATGCGATAGTCCCTGTAGACCAAACTGCACCACCACCTGGTGTAGTAAAAAATACCATATCTGCCCTTACTCTACTATTTTGATCTCCATCAAGTGCTCTTGTGGTAGTAATGAACTCTTCACCAGTTAAGAGACCACCCGCACCAATATTTTCAGAAGTTGCTATAACAATTGAGTTATGAGGTGAGCCTAGGTCTTGATCCCAACGATCAATTTCAAGTCCTACACAGCCGCCGCCTCGAAATCCAAAATCGCCAATAATATCTGTATTTATGTTCTTAAATATGAAATCAGTTTCTTGTCCGTATGACTCTTTACTTCGTCTAAAGTAAGTTGATTTAACAAACATAGTTGAGCTGAATCCGTTTCCTACTAATGACTGTGGGGCTCTGCCATAAGTTCGCCAAAGGCCACCAGGTTCGCCATTAAAACTATGATGGTGTTCACCTGGTTCTCCTTCCCAGGTCCTAACTCCTGACACTCCGCGCCGATGCTCTATTACTCCAGGGTACTGATCAGAATAGGCTATACGCCAGTAAAATCCATTTCCACCAAGATACATATGTCTACCTCCATTTTGCTGGTAGTATGATAGAGAATCCCACATTTTTGTGGAATAATATTCAGGGTGTGAAGCGGTAATCACTACTTTATAGTTGTCCAAAAGAGCGTGCCCAAGACGGTTTAGGTCCTCGTCGGTGGCAACCTCGTAGCCATAGTTTTTCTTTTCTAGCCATTTTATAATATGGGTATCATTTATGTAATTAAATGTATAAAGGCCTGGCCTGTTATTTAACATTGGGCGACGATCACCAACATAAACTACTCCTGAATCGTCAGCATGAGTATCATAATGAGATAAACCAAGTTCTCTATGCTCATTTAGGTATAACTCGTCTTCGCTAAATGAAATGGGTGCTTCAAATAGGTTTTCAGTGTTGTGGCTGTCAAATTTTACGTGAGTATTTGCATACGCTTTGTAAGTTGCTGTTGGGGCTAAAAATAAAATTTTATTTTTAGATTTTTTTAATCTTTGGGTGATAAAGAACGGAATATCACTTTGAACTCCATCAGCCAATATTCGAGCGATATAATAACCAGACCGTGCTTGAGCTGGTGGTGTAATTTTTAGTATTGTTTGCCACTCACAATCAGTTATGTCGTCTTCATGAAAATGAACTGAGCCATAATGAGACGGTTTTTCTCGCCAACTATCGACAGAGCCATCCCACTTGTAACCAGTGGCTCCTCTCATTGGTGCATTTATAAATGTTGCTTTGAATTTTGAATACCCTTTGTCCAGAATAGACGCTTTGGAAATACTTTTCGAAAAATCCCATTCGACCAAGGGTTTCTTATTTTTATTTACAAAAATTTTTGGAGCTTCAACTTTCCCATTATAATGGTGTGACGTGAACTCCCTTCGATGGATACTTTCCTTGAACTTTGCACCAAATATAATTGGGTGTTGTGTTGTCAAAAGAAAAGTTTGTGTGCATTCTGCTGTAGTTTTGGATTTAGCAAGGTAACCCACCACTGGATTTAACATTCTATTTTTTAAATAAAAGTTATTTGCCTTAAAATTAATAACCCCTTCAATTTCGTACCACTCCCTGAGTAATAATGGTTCAGGTGATATAATTGATTCTGATCCAAAATTAAATGCAAGTTTACCATCTGTTTCAATAGAGAAACTTACATTGCCCCAATTAAAGATCACTTGGCAATTTGTCGAAGACTTGGTGGGCCAAATATACATTTTAATACTTATAGTATCCACAGAAGTTAATTCTGGTGCAGGTTTAACAATAGCATAGGAGCCAGCATTAATTTCTTGTTTATCTATAGCGAGGTTTTGTGTTTCACCCCATGATTGCTCTACAAATTCCTCACCGGGGCCATTGGGATCAATATCAGCACATACTATACGCATTACTTTTACCGAACATGTCTTTGGACGGTTGCTTGACAGTTTTAGCTCGGTAGTTTCTTGAGCTGCGATTTCATAGGGCTGACAATAGCCGATTATGTCTGTTGTACTAATCATTACTTTGGGTCCGAAACAGAAATAGAAATACCGGTAAGCTCGAGCCACCTTCGTTTAAATATGTCCCACTCAGCTTCTGCTATAGAGTAATATCTCACATCCTGAACTGTGGAAGGTGAAACACCCCTTTGTCCACTTAAGCGTGCTAACCTAAATATTTTAAATGGCTCTATTACAAGTAAAACGAGTCTACCCTTTAAGGGTGTAGTTCTCATTTTATCTAGAACTCTTTGTAACTCGAGGCTAAAAGGACCGCGTAAATTATCTCTATACTCTTTTGCAAGATCCATACGAGTACCATCAATGTTATATATAGCGCCATCAGGATCATAAAGAAGCATAAATTTCTCTTACTCGTTAGTAGACATATTTTGTTAACAAATATATACAAAATATACTATAATCTTTCAAGGAAGAAGTATTTGCAAATAAGTGAAAAAATTAAAAATATTCGTGTCTCAGGAACTATTAAAATGGCTGAATTAGCTCGAAAAATGCAAGCTGAGGGTCATGATATAATTGAATTAAGTGAAGGTGAACCAGATTTTGATACCCCAGAGTTTATAATTGAATCTGCCTTTGATGCCGCTCGGAATGGTCAGACCAGATATACCTCGGTACCTGGCACTATTGAGCTGAGGAAAGCTATTTCTAAGAAGTTTTACAATGATAATAAGGTTGAGTACCATGTCGATGATATAATAGTTGGGACGGGTGCAAAACAGCTAATATTTAATGCACTTCTTGCCACCATAAATCCAGGCAATGAGGTGATTATTCCAGCACCTTATTGGGTTAGCTATCCCGATATGGTCAAGATAGCAGATGGAATTCCAGTGATCGTTCCTTGTGATTCGTTAAATGGCTTTAAAATCACACCGGAAAAACTCCACAAGGCAATAACAAACGATACGCGTTGGTTGCTGTTGAATTCTCCTGGAAATCCGAGCGGTGCTGTTTATTCTTCTGAAGAGCTTATGGCGTTAGCTGATGTGTTAAGGGATCACAAAAAAGTTTCTATAATGTGTGATGATATTTACGAGGCAATAACATTTGGAAATAACCAGTTCTATACTTTAGTTGAAGTAGCTCCTGACCTTCACGATCGTGTACTTACTGTGAATGGGGTGTCAAAATCCCACGCAATGACTGGTTGGAGAATTGGCTTTGCTGGCGGACCGAATGATCTAATATCTGCGATGAGTAAGATTCAGGGTCAGTCTACCACTAATGCTTCATCTGTGGGGCAGGCTGCTGCTTTAGCAGCCTTGGAAGGTTCTCAAGAGAATCTTGGAGTGTGGAATTTAGCCTATGTAAGGCGAATGCGATTAGTAAGAGATCGTCTAAGTGCTGTTCCTGGACTAGCACTTAGAGACCCACAAGGTGCATTTTACCATTTCATCAAGTGTTCAGATCTTTTTGGTAAAACCACACCTCAAGGTGATCAATTAACTTCTGATAATGCACTTTGTCTTTACTTACTCCAATACGCTCATGTGGCCTTAGTTGCGGGCACTGAATTTGGATGTCCAGGTTATTTTAGACTTTGTTTTGCAAAATCAGATAAAGAGTTAATAAAAGCTTGCGATAGTATTTCCGAAGCTATTAAATTATTGACTTAAGCTTATATTTCAAGAAGCTCTTGCTTTATCAACTTAACAAATCAAAACTTTTTGATGGCTTTTCCTTTAACATATTTGGAATACCTTGTACCATTTTTATAATTGAAGAGGCTCTCTTTTTTGATAAATTACTTCTTGAAAAAACTAGAAATTTTTCTTGTAAATCTGTTTGAGACATTGGGTTGGTTGGATCTCCAAAAGCCGCATCGACCAGTTTCTCTTCAAATCCACCAGTATGTTTAACTCTTACAATAGCTGGTGCTTTTGTAGGAAACATACTTTCCATGCTAGGATCGTTTTTTATTTCTACCCTTTTTGCCAAATCGATTACTGAGTGTTTTCCGATGTAAGACTCATCTAAAGGCCGCAGTGCTGTAGTTCCCACCAATGCCGTGACCGCTAGGCAGAAAGGTATTGAGAATTGAGCCTCAGCTTCATTCTGAGGATTTAGGTGATTGCCTAAGTTAACTGCCTTTTCAAAGGTTAGGACTTCAATATGCTCTATGTCATGTGCATTAATTTCACATGACTTTATTATGTTGTCGAGTGCATCTATTGCAGAATGAATCCAGCGACAGCAAGCATAAGGTTTAAAGAAAAGACCTTGGATTGCATCATAGTTTTCAAAATTTTTAATTAAAGCTTTAGGGTCATAAAGAATATCCTGCTCAAAGGTGTCTGGGTACCCTTTAAAACCTGCCTGAGCAAGTTCCACAGCATACATTCCCGAAAGTACAGACCATGATATACCCTCTTTAACATCAGATCCAGCAAAGCCGTGGTGCATAGCTGAAGAAACTCGTGGGGCATGTTGCTCTGCTACCAAAATAGCATGACTTATTTCAGTTGCAGATAGGTTTAGTAATTTAGCCCTGGCTACAGCTGCTCCTATACCGCTCCACCTCCCACTAACTGTCGATTTATTATGCTCTATTCTTCGTGAAAGAGCGACACGTATTGCCGCCTCATACCCTAGTACTATCGAACACAAGTATTTATCGAACGTCACATTTTGCTCCTCAGCCGTCGCACTGGCCGAAGCAATAACAGCAGCTCCAGGGTGCCCAGCTGCAAGCCTGTGCCCGTCATCAATATCTAGGGATGTGGCTGCCATAGCATTTATTGTTGCTGCGGAAATTGCATTTGAACTCTGATTAGAGAACCAAATACGGCAAGGTCCCTCTTGTGGGTCCTTTTCAACAACTGACTTCCACGCTTGCACACTTTTCTGTTGGTTTCCTGCCGCCGCAGACCCAAAAACATCTAATATGCAGTCTGTAGTTCGATTTATTACTTCTCGCGGAATTGTTTCATATGTAGTATTTTTAATAAAATTTGACAGCTGATCAATTGCTCTCTTAGTCATTTTGAGTTTCCAAAATATGTTTATTAAGTAGATTTAAGCCTGCTAATATTAATCGATCGATAGCTTGGGTCGTTAGCCAGGCAGAGTGTGGAGATACTGTGACGTTCTCCATTAATAAGAGATCATTATCCTTGGCTAATGGTTCTTGATGAAAAACATCTAAGGCACAATGTCCAATATGCCCTGATGATAATGCAGACATTAGTGATTGTTCATCAATAATTTCTGCCCTTGCTGTATTGATCAATATCAACCCACGCTTTGTCTTACTGAGTAATTCATGATTCATGAACCCTTGTGTCTCTGCGTTTAATGGAAGGTGTAAGGAAATAATATCTGACTGCTTTAAAACCTGATCAAGGGAGGCGGTTTCAACTGGTAAATTCATTCTACTTGACGATCTACTCCAACATAGTGTGCGCATTCCCAGAGATTTGGCAATCTTAGCAGTTTCTAACCCAATTCCTCCTAACCCAATAACACCAAATGTTTTGTCCTGTAGCTCTTCTGTTTTTATAAGTTTCCAGTTTCCGGATCTTACCGTGCGATCCATTTCTGTTAACCGCTTTATTGCTGCAAAAGCTAGACCGATAGTGTGCTCCGCAACAGCTCTATCACCATACCCTTTAACCCCTTCGAATCTTATATCTAATTTAGAAGCTTCCTCAAGATTACCGTGCGTGGCTAAACCTGTAGATAAATATGAAATTGTTTTTAGATCAGGACAAGAATTTAAAACTTTTGATGACATGTACCCCATGTAAACCATTACGTTTTTTCGGCCTTGAAGTCTACTAATGAGTTCATCTTCATTTGCAGGTTTATCATAGAAAACCTCCAGACCTGGAACAGTTGACGCAAGACTTTCGTTGAAGCGTTCAGCTAAATCACCGTAGCAATCAACGAAAGCGGGTTTGTTTTTACTCATATAAACTAGCCTACTACTGAGAAACTACTTTCCCGGTTTATTTCTCTTTTCCGAGAGCAAAAAGACATATCCAGGTCATAGTCAACATTTGGTAACTTAAATTGAAGTGGCTTTTTATCATGGTCATTTCCAGCTTCAACATAGTCAATTAGCGCATTCATCATCATACCTGCAACAGGCGCATTTTTAAATTGATTTCCACTTGTGCCAACAGCCATATAGAATCCTTGGAGATCAGATTTGTCATATATTGGAATCCAATCATCTGACGCATCATATAAATCAGCTATCCCCTGAACGTTGTTTGGAATACCCATTCCTGGAAACCTTTGTGCTGCTCGTAAAGCTTGCAACCGTGCCTGGTCTGTTACCTCTGTGTTGTAATCATCTGGGTCAACCCATTCAGATGGATCGACCTCATTTTCATGGTGCCCAATCAGAATTTTATTTCCAACTTCTGGTCTCCAATATCCACTTATGTCATCATCTGAACAAATATAACCATTTGTTTCAAAATTAAAGCCTTCTGGTGATGGAACGTGCGCCACTTCAACTCTAAGCGCTTTTGTGCCTATATTCATTCCTTTGGTAACACCTGCTAATTCGTTAATTTTATATGAATGTGGTCCCGAAGCATTTACTACAATGGGGGCATTTATTTGTTCTCCAGTGTCTAATATAACGCCTGTTACTCGACCGTTATTTTTTATAATATCAGTAATTTTGGTACCGAACATGAATGTTGCACTTTTTCTTTCGGCGGCGCGTTGTATATTTTGTGTGGCAAACATTGGGTCATTTACATAACCTGCTCTAGGAAAAAATAGTACGTACCGCATTTCTCCATTTTGTGATCCAAAGTTTGAATCCTCCACAGTTTTTGGGGGATGGAAATGACCTGGATTAATTATTGGGAGTTTCTTCTTCATTTTTTCTGGAGTCCAAACTTCGTAAGGAATATCAATCTTATTTGCTATCTCCTCAAGTTTGGCACCATATTGGTTTTTTTCAAAACATGTAAATAGACATCCTACTTCACGATATAGAGCTAATTCCTCATTATTGGGCGCCTCTAAATACTCTGACCAGTTTTCCCAGTAGTAGTAATTAGATTTTGCTAGAGCCGCTCCACTAAGTGTTGAGTAATGTGTTCTGATAATTGCACATGAATTACTTGTTGAGCCGGAGCCAGCTGTTAAGTTTTTTTCGACACATAGAACATTTTTTCCTGACTTCGCCATCTCATAGGCAATTGCACTACCAATTATTCCACCCCCAATTATAACAGCATCATATTCATTAGACATTTAATTCTCCTATTAATTTATAATTTATTATAAAGCGTTTATTTATCAAAATTGTGAAAACGGAATTTTTAACTAAAGACCCATTTGAGAAAATAGTGCTGCGGTTAGAGGGCTAAGCTTATTTCGATATTGTCCTGCAACGTTCACATGATCAAAATTCCCAACTTCAAGATAACTAACGTCAAAGCCAGCCATGCGACATGCATCTGTATAAATTCGTGATTGACGTCTGAACTCATCAGTTTCACCCCCGCCAACTGCAACAACAGTCGGAGGCATCCATTTAGGTAAATTGTGAATGGGACTATTTCGGCGTGTTTCTGCTTCATCCATATGAAGGTCTGCGTTTAAATAAGAAACACGGAGGGGTTCTAAATCAAAAAGTCCACTCAAGGGAACGGCTCCATTTACCACATCAAATGGGAGCCCATATTTCTCCCATTCTGTTGCCATTAGCATTCCCGTAAGGTGTCCGCCGGCCGAATGTCCAGTCACATGAATTCGACCTGAATCTCCTCCGATACTAGATGCATTTTTATAAATCCAAGCCATTGCTGCGCGGTTTTGCCTGGTAATTTCATCCATGGTTACGTTTGGACAAAGATCATAGTTATTTAAAATTACGCATGCTCCAGCTTCTACGAAGCGTTCAGCTATAAAGCTGAACATGTCTTTATCAAAAGCTTTCCAATAACCACCATGAATAAATAACAAAATAGGGGATCCCCCTCTACCAGGCCATATGTCTAGTTTTTCTCCAGGTTTTTTGCCGAACTCCACGTTAAGTTGGCAATCAAAATTTGAAATCGTCCTTTTGTTATGGACGTCCATGGCCGCAAAAGTTTCTGCAAAATGAGGACATCTTCGGCGCATATCATATTCAAGATCAAGGTCTTCTTGAGTATAATTACCATAAACTGTTTTAGCCATCATGTGTCTCCTTCTCGAGTAATGTAAATTTTTTACTAGTGTTGTTTTAATATTATTTAAATCTAACTGTTGCAACCAATATATATATAGAATATATTTTATTTCTTGAACTACTGAAGGATAGAGCTTTTATGTTTGTAAGAATGTCGTATTGGAAGTGTCTTCCATCTTGTTGGGGTGAAGATATTAAGCTGTTTGAGTCAGGAGCAGTAAAGATTATGCAGCAACATGATGGATTCGTTCGAGCTATGTTGCTTGCTATTCCCGGAGAATCTCAGCGAATTGCGTTTACAACATGGGATACTCCAGAAGACTATGCAAAATTTGTAAAAAGTCCAGATTTACAAAAGATTATTGAGATGTTTGAACACATGTATGAGGAGGGTGGGGCTCCGTCACCTATTGAATATGAAGTTCGTGCACAAGGCTAACACTGTAATTGAATAACTTGAAAGTGATAACAAAATGAGTTCATTAATAGACATCGCTACCGCGGCAAAATATAATGAGTGGGCAAATAACCGACTGTATAATGCGTTAAATAATCTTACGGATAACGAACGTAGGGAGGATAGAGGCGCATTTTTTAGATCTATTCATAACACAATGAACCATGTCTTACTTGCAGATATTCTTTATCGACAAAGGTTAGAAAAAACTCAAATTACATTTAATTCATTAGATGAGATTATTCATGCAGATTTTAATGATTTAGAAGAATCACATCGGTCAAATGATAAATGGTACTCTGATCGATGTAGTAAATTAGGCGAGATTGAGTTGAATGGGGATTTTTCTTTTAAAGCTGTTGGGATGGATGAAGATGAGTATTACTCTCTCCCATTAAAAGTCTGTTTGTCAAATTTATTTCAGCATCAAATACATCACCGTGGGCAAGTACATCATATGATAAGTCACGCATCATATGATCCTCCACCCTTAGATATTGTGAAGTTTGGTAGTAACGTTTCTGACGCCTGGACTGCTCGAGGCGGAGCGTAACAGATAGTGCAAGAACATCAAAAAATTGTAATTATCGGTGCTGGCCAAGGTGGACTTGGTGTGAGTTATTATCTTAGTAAGGCTGGATTAAGTCATTTAATTCTAGACCGTGGGGATATTGCTAATTCTTGGAAAGAAAATAGGTGGGATTCGTTTTGTTTGGTAACACCTAATTGGACGTTGAATTTTCCTGGTAAACCCTATGCTGGAACAGATCCCGATGGTTTTATGAAGCGGGATGATTTTGTAAGGTATATGAGTGATTGGGCAGCGAGCTTTAATGCTCCAGTAAGAAAATATACTAATGTACATGAAGTATCATTAACTAACCCTGGCTTTTTGATAAAAACTGATAGGGGTGATATTACAGCTGAAATCCTGGTGGTGGCTACTGCAACACATCAGCGCCCTAAAATACCAGATATTGCAATAAAAATTCCAAAAAATATTAATCAGCTTCATGCAGATCAATATAAAAATACGTCTGAGTTAAATGATGGGGGTGTTTTAGTTGTGGGCTCCGGGCAAACGGGTTGTCAGGTTGTAGAGGATCTTGTTAGAGACGGACGGGATACGTATCTTTGCGTTGGAAGGACTGGCCGTTTACCGCGGCGATACAGAGGAAGAGACGCTATTTCATGGCAAAAGGAAATGAACCTCCTTGATAGAACACCAGACATGCTTGGTGATTTGTCATTAAGGTTCCGACCTGATCCACACTGCTCTGGCAGGGATGGTGGACAAACACTTAGTCTTCATAATTTTAATCGTGCAGGAGTAAAGCTGTTGGGGCGTCTTGAAGATGCAACCCAAACAGACCTTATATTTGGTAATAGTATAAAGTCTGACATTAAGTACTCTGATGATTTTGCAAGTGATTTTAGAAAAAATATCGATGCATACATTATAAAAACAAATATTGATGCGCCTCTATCGTGCGCTAACGACTTTGAGGGTGAACAGCAGGTGGGAGATCCTTCGATTAAAGCGATAGAAAAATTAGACTTTAAACTTGCAGGTATAAATACAATTATTTGGGCCACCGGTTTTCAGTATGATTTTTCATGGATAGAAGCAAAAGTTACCGATCAAATGGGTTACCCAGTAACTGACAAGGGTTATGCGGGCATTGAAGGACTCTATTTTAATGGTTTAAACTGGATGACTAAAAGAAAATCAGGAATATTATATGGGTTTGATGAAGATTCTGTAGAGGTGTCTAATCAGATCATAAGCCTGGTAAATGGTAGTTCACAATATGACTTAAATTCAAGAGATAAAGTAGGTGAGAACAGATGTATGTAGGTGTTGATGTTGGCGGAACTTTTACGGATATCGCTATTAATTTGGGCGATGGTAGCGATTTAATTTTATATAAACTATCTTCTACCCCCGAAGCTCCAGAAGTGGCTATTGTTGAGGGAATTAAGACGATTATGAAAAATCATAATCTTGATGCAAAGGACATAAAGCGATTTGCTCATGGCACTACTGTTGGAACAAATGCCTTGATAGAAAGACGGTGTGGAAAAGTTGCTCTCGTTACGTCGGAAGGTTTTCGAGATTTGTTAGAGATTGGACGGCAAACTAGGCCAACTGTTTATGATATGCACTTGGACCACCCTAAGCCTCTTGTCGATAGAGAGTCGCGTTTTGAAGTGCCGCAGCGTCGATTGGCAGATGGTTCGATACACGTAAAATTGGATGAAGGTGCATTGAAAAAAGTTGCATTACAAATTACCGGTCAAAATGTAGATTGTGTTGTAGTCTGTTTTTTACATTCCTATGCATTTCCGGAAGATGAAAATCGAGCAGCTTCTCTTCTGGAAAAATTACTTCCAGATAATGTTAAGATACTGACTTCCTCCTCCGTATTCCCTGAATTTCGGGAATATGAAAGGTTTTCAACAGCAGTTTTAAATGCAGCGCTTATTACCATAGTTGGCGCTTATCTGGATAGATTGACGGATTTAATTGCTGATTTGGGGATATCATCTGAGATAAAAATAAGTCAAAGTTCGGGCGGATTAATGTCGGTACGTATGGCTAAAGAATTCCCGGTACGTGCATCTTTGTCTGGCCCAGCTGCTGGAGTGCAGGGGGCTCTTCGCCGTGCAACTGTTGCTGGATATGAAAATATTATAACATTGGATGTGGGTGGAACAAGTGCTGATGTGGCGTTACTGCAAGATGGTAAACCTATAGAAGTTAATGGTCGAGATCTAGCTGGATTTCCCATTAGAATTCCATCATTAGACGTTAATTCGGTGGGTGCAGGCGGTGGTTCTATTGCTTGGATTGATCGGGATGGATTACTTAAAGTCGGACCAAAAAGTGCAGGGGCAACACCTGGTCCAGCCTGTTATGACCTTGGTGGTGCTGACCCTACGGTTACTGATGCAAATGTAATGCTTGGACGATTAAATGGTGAATCTTTGCTAGCTGGCCGGATGAAAATAAGAAAGGAACTATCGTTAAAAAGCATCCATCAGCTTTCAAGTGATCTAAATGTTGGTGCAGATGAAGCAGCCTTAGGAATTGTGAAAGTCTCTTGCGCAACAATGGTCAAGGCAATCAGATCTATTTCTGTAGAACGTGGTTATAACCCGGGTGATTTTCTATTATTTGTTTATGGAGGTGCTGGAGCGCTGCATGCAAACGAAGTTGCTAGGGATCTTGGTATGAAAAAAATTATTATACCTCCAAGCCCGGGAATTTTATGTGCAGAGGGGGCAATGAATGCACCGTTATCGACTGAATATGTCTCTACAATTCTAACCAGATTAGATGAAATTGGAATCAAAAAAATTAGGGGATCGGTGAACACTTTAAATAAAAAGGTCAACTTGTGGTATGAAAAAGAATCTGTGCCCACCAGTGAACGTAAATCTTGGTGTACTGTTGGAGCGCGTTATTACGGACAAAATTATGAATTATCATTGCCAATTGATCTCTCAAAGACAGACGACATGCTTGTAACTAATATTACAAGTGAGTTTCACAAAGCGCATGAGGCAAATTATGGATTTGCTTCTATTAGTGAACCCATTCAAGTTGTTAATGTGGCCATAAAAGCAATTGGCGACTTAGATGTTCCAACTCTACCAAAAGCTATAATTTCTGATGAAGTTAAGCCTAAATATTTTAGGAGTACGTTATTTGAACTCGGCAGCCGTCACAACACTCCGGTATACAAAAGAAGTGATTTAGTAGCAGAACAAAGTATTAAAGGTCCAGCAATTGTAGAGCAGATGGACACAACTATCCTGATTTTTCCAAATGATGTAGGTATTGTTGATGCCTGGGGAAATCTAATTATAAGCCTTTCGGAGTGAAGATATGAGTATGTCCCCAATTGATGCAGAACTACTAAGAAATGCAATGGAAAGCATTGCAGATGAAATGTACATCGCTTTGATGAAGAGTGCCTACTCAACAAACATTAAAGAGAGAAAAGATCACTCTACTGCACTATTTGATGAAAATGGGAGAGTGGTAGTACAAGGAGAAAGTATGCCACTGCATCTAGCTTCGATGTTGGGCTTGGTTGAAGTAGTTTTAGAAAAGTATGGTAAGACTGGAGTTAAAGATGGTGATATGTTTCTATCTAACGATCCTTATGTTGGAAGAGGATCACATCTCCCAGACGTAGCTATGGCGGCACCAATTTTTAAAGATGGTGAGTTAGTAATGTTTGTGTGCAATATCGCTCACCATGCTGATATGGGTGGGATGTCTCCTGGATCAATGGCCGGAGGGATGACTGAAATATATCAGGAAGGTCTTAGAATACCTCCTATAAGATTGTTTGAAGACAACATTTTGAAGCAGGATGTGATGGACATGATCTTGTTAAATGTGCGAGTGCCAGAAGAACGGTTAGGGGACTACAATGCTCAGATAGCATCAAATCAACTTGGAAGACGAAGATGTCTGACCTTAATAGAGCGTTGGGGAGAAGAAAAAATAAGAAGTGGGTGCGACGCAATCGTTGCCGCCGTTGCTCGTAGAACCCGTGCCTCCATAATGGACCTTCCAGACGGAGAGTATAAATTTGAAGACGTCGTGGATGATGACGGTGTTTCTCGAGAAAATATTAAAATTTGTGTTACTATCACTGTTAAAGGTGAGGAAATAAAATTTGATTTTTCAGGCACAGACCCCCAAGTTGAGGGTAATAACAATGTTACAATGGCTGGATTGCAGGCATCCTGTCTGTATTGTTTAAAGGTCTTACTAGACCCTGATTGTCCGCAAAATCATGGAATGTTGGATCCAGTAACTATCGAGGCACCTAAGGGTAGCATTGTTAATGCGTCCTTTCCGGCAGCATCTGCTGCTAGGGCTCAAACTGGGCAACGGATCGTTGATTGTATTCTAGGGGCACTTGCACCGGCTTACCCTGAAAAAATAGTTGCAGCTGGAAATGGAGCGAATACCTCTGCAGCTTTTTTTGGGAAAAGTGCAGAAGGTAAGTACTATGTTTATTTAGAAACTTTAGGTGGAGGTGCCGGTGGACGTTTTTATAAAGATGGGACTGATGGTGTGCAGGTTCATATGACAAATACATCAAATTTACCAATTGAGGCACTAGAAACTGAATATCCTTTGATGATTGAACGATATGAATTTACTGAGAATTCAGGTGGAGCAGGTAAGTATCGTGGAGGATTAGGTATCTTGAGAGAGTATAGGCCGATAGGACACAATACTACCTTCTCAGGGCAAGGTGAACGTTTTGTCAATCGACCATGGGGATTGTTCGGTGGTAAATCGGGAGGAACAGGATTATTCTCTACGGTCTCTGATAGTGGTGAAGAAACTCGGCTTGCAAATAAACCATCGGCCTTGCGTGTTGGGCCTGAGAACGTTATTAGGGTAGTCACTGCTGGTGCAGGTGGGTTTGGAGACCCTTTAGAAAGGTCAGATACTGATCTGATAGAAGATAAAAATAGTGGTAAATTTAGTGAAGATTTTCTTACAAAAGAATATCCTCAATGGGAGAATTTATCTAATTTAAAAAAATAGGTTAAGTTTATTGAAAAATACAAAGCAAAAAAACCAAAAAAAAGATCTAACATCTGTAGAGAAAGTTTCTACTTCCTTAGCTGATTTAGCAACTACAGCACTGAGAAATAAAATATTAGATTTATCTTTAACTCCAAGTGAGCATCTTGAAGAGAGAATGTTACTTGAGAAATTTCCTTTTGGTAGAACTCCAATTAGGGAGGCATTAAACAGGTTAATGGCTGAAGGGTTGGTTGAGGCTAAGAATGGTCGCGGTGCCTACGTAGCGTCTATGAGTATTTGGCATACGCATCAATTATTAGAGGCATACGTTATCATTGAGAAAGTTGTAGCTTCATTGATAAACTTTGCTGATGAAAAACTTGTTATGGACTTAAGGGAAATTCAAGAGAGGTATGAAATAGTTTGCGAGAGTGCAGATATACTTGGGATAACGGAATTAAATAGTAATTTTCATAGTAGGCTTGCGGAGTCTACTGGTAATCGCTTTATCGTAGCTCAAGCTGCAGATTTACATAATTTGGCTCGACGGTTATCCTACTTTATCTATAGATCTGAGCAGGAAGCTTCAAAATTCTCTACTCAACTTGTACGCATTAATAGACAACATCACGAGATAATTAACTTTATAGAAGAAAAGAATAGATCTGAACTTGTATCACTGCTTACAGATCACGCAGTTTTATTTAGGTTAAGGCTTAGTGCTGTAATTAGTGGTGGCAACGGGGCAGACCTAGACTTTTCTTCAATTAACTCTTGAAATTAGTTTTCTAAATTACTGATCTATGAGTCCCAGAACATCTGCAGTTGTTCTAACATCAGCCACTAATTGCATTAAATTAACTAGCGTTGCGTTGTGCTCAAGGTCTGACCGGGTGGCCGTACCATCACTAACAAAAATAACCTTATAGCCAAGAGCTACCGCATCTCGGGTTGTTGACTCGCAGCACGCGTTTGTTAGTGTTCCGGTTACTATCAGCGTCTCGAATCCTCCAGCCTTAAGCTGAGAATCTAAGTTACTTGATCCTTGAATAAGAGCGCTTGGCCTAGTTTTCTCTGAAATTATATCGCCTTCATGAACGTCCATACCCTTCCAAATTTCAAAACCAAAAGACCCAATTCTTGATTCTGACATCATTTTAGCAATTACTTTTTCATCGCAAAATCCCTGATACATATTTTTAGTCCACTCGTCATCAAATGTTGATTGAGTCCAAGCTACGCGACCGCCTGCATTCCTAAGTGCTTGCCCAATAGAATTTATATTTGGAACGATTGTTTCAGCCTCGGGGATTCCCAAAACAGATAGTCCTGGTGCGACCCAGCTGTTCTGCATATCAATAACGACTAGAGCCGTTTTAGTTGTATTAATGGTGTCGTATACGTGTGGTTTTCCACGACGTTTTATACATGCGTTTATTATTTCTTCTGGAATAGAAATTTTGTGCATCATTTCTCCAAGTTTTAACTGTTAAACGTCCTTGATACGTGGTTCATTGTCGTTGACAACAAAATTGTAATGTAATAGATTGTTATATATACTAGATATATATAAAACTTCAATTCTTTAAGGTAAAATAAAAAAATTTTTAAGTTCAAAAACTTAAATAACTTACTACCTAAAAACAAGCTGAGGAACAAAAATTATGAATAAACCAATTGATAAAAAAATGAAGCTTAACAGAAGAACTGTAATTAAGTCTGCGCTTGGAGCAGGAGCTGTATTTTCAACGCCATACTTTTTTGTAAAGGCAAATGCAGCAAGTGATCCTAAAGTACTAAACATGTATAATTTCGACGGAAGTTTAGGTGAATTTTATACAAAACATTGGTACGATCCATTTATTGATAAATTTGATATAAAAATGAATCATATTAAATTAAAAGGTAGTAGAGTGCCGCTTGAAAAAGTACAGGCACAGATTGCTGCAGGGAAGCCTGAGACTGATGTTATGCCTATGCACCAAGATCAAGTTATTTTTGCTGAACGTAATAATCTTGCAATGGAAGTTGACGCATCTGCAATACCGGAGTTTGCAAACTATTATGACCAAGGTGTTACAAAGTATGGACCAAAAATGGTTGTTTGGTGCTATGGATTAGCTTATAATACTGAATTAGTTAAGCCAGCGCCGACTTCATGGAAAGTTTTGTGGGATCCAGAGTATGCTGGAAGAGTAGCCGTTAATGAAGGGTTAAAAGATCAAACACTTCAAATGGTAAATTTAGCTTTTAAAGGTAGCCCTTATCCAGTTGATGCTGAAACATTCAAGCATTTGAGTAACTTACGTCCGAGCCTTGTTTCGCTTTGGAGTAGTGGAGCAGATGCTGAGCAGCTGTTTAGAAACGGAGAAATTGTAATGACTCCATTCTGGAACGGTCGTGTAACTAAGCTTCGAGCAGAGGGTTTACCACTTAAGTTTGCAACTCCTGAGGAAGGTTTCTTTGTGCGTTCTAGTGTTTACGGTATTCCACGCGGAGCAGCTAATCCAGACATGGCTCATGAGTGGTTGAACTGGGTTATTGGCGCAGGACCACAAAAGAAAATGGTAGAATATGGATATGGAACATTTAATAAAAATGTAGAGCACACTCCAGAGGAAGCTGCAAATGTTATCGTAGCTGATCCAGAAGTTATGAAATATGCCATTTCAGAAGACTTCAACCAAATTCTTGATAATGGTAAAGACTGGACTGATATGTGGAACAAATGGAAGTCCTCATAAGTTAAGTTTAAATAAATAGCTTATACGCAGAATCCAATGAATTTACTTAAACGGATTCTGCGTATATAATTATTCAATTCAATGTTTTAAATAGAATGTAATTAGTCTGTAATGTCGCGTAACTCTGATGAAAACTATGGAGCATTATGGCTTTTAACTCCGACGGTGCTTCTGTACGTGGCAACGTTCTTTGTTCCTATAATAATGTTAGGTGTTCTCAGTTTCGCTAGATTTGAAATGAGTGTCACAACTATTGGTTTTTATTTTGATAATTATATAAAAATATTCAGTGATGGAATAACATTAAAGATATTCTTTCAAACTGTAAGGCTTTCCCTTGTTATAACATTTTGGTGCCTGATACTGGGCTATCCTGTAGCTTTGATGATGAGAAGTTGTAGTCCAAAGATGAAAATGGTTCTTCTATTTTGTGTTGTTTCGCCGCTTTTAACCAGTATTATCGTACGAAACGTCGCTTGGCTTTTAATCCTCGGTAGGTCGGGAATAATAAATGACACCCTTATTCAGTGGGGATTAACCTCTAAGCCACTGCCGTTAATGTACAACGAGTTTGGTGTGATTTTAGCGGTAGTGCACGTATATTTATCTTTTATGGTTTTACCGTTATTTGGAGCACTTAATTCAATTAATTCTTCAATAGAAGAAGCTGCTAGCAGTTTAGGGGCCCCATCTTGGCGTGTTTTTCTATCGATTACATTACCGTTAAGTTTGCCTGGGATTATGGCAGGATGTACATTGGTATTTATTCTTTCAATGGGGGTCTATCTTACACCAGTCATAATGGGTGGAAATTTTGTTTTAACTTTACCAATGCTTATTACTGAGTCTGTTCGAGAACAGTACGATTGGCCTTTCGCGTCGGCTATGGCGCTCATGTTATTATTAGCTATCGGCTTTATGGTCATATTATCCTCTGGTGTGCAGAAATTGGTGGGCAGAAGATGAGTTCTCAAGAGCACTACGGATCTCGCTTACCGTATAAGTTTTTAATTGGCGTGGTTACACTTGTAATTTTTTTCTTAGAAGCTCCATTAATAATTTTAGTAATTCAATCTTTTACTGCGGAATCTTACTTAAGCTTTCCACCACCGTCATATGGAATACGGTGGTATAAAGAGGTACTTACGTCTGAAGATTGGCTAAATTCAATTTCCTTAAGTTTAACGATAGCGGCCATTGTTACACCACTTTCGTTGGTGTTAGGCACAATGGCTGCGTTCGCTCTGGATCGTGGTCCAAAAAAACTTAAAAATGGCCTTCAGACTATAATGATTGCTCCTATGGTGCTTCCACATATAGTTTTGGGACTAGGGCTGTTTAAAATGGCTCTCCAATTGGATATTGATGATAGTATGTTAGCATACATCCCTGCACATCTTACCATAACAATACCTTTTGTGGTAATCTCTGTGGGAGCAAGTCTACAAACTTTTGAACAAAGCTTAGAGGAGGCTGCACGTAGTTTAGGAGCAAATAGATTTTGGGCAGTTTGGTATATAACTCTACCTATAATACGCCCAGCATTGATAGCAGGTGGAATTTTTAGTTTTATAATTTCTTTTGATGAGTTTATAATTACGTTCTTTTTGACCACTTTTCAAAGAACGTTACCTATCGAAATGTTTTCCACATTAATGTATCAGGTTAAACCATCAATTGCAGCAGTATCAACATTAACGTTGGCTGTGACGGCATTCTTAACTGCGATGCTAATACTACGAGGGCAGGTAACTAGTGGGGATAAGGTAATCAAATGAGTTCTGTTGAGTTAAAATCTATTGTAAAAAAGTATGGAGAGGTAACTGCTGTGGCCTCAATCGATCTTTCCGTTGAGTCCGGAGAGTTCGTTACTTTACTCGGGCCATCAGGGTGTGGAAAAACAACTACTCTTCGAATGGTGGCGGGATTTATTCGACCGACTTCTGGAACCTTGTCGATTGGCGATGTAGACATGACAGGGGTTCCACCACACCAACGTACCGTTGGTTTAGTATTTCAAAACTATGCTTTATTTCCACATATGACTGTTCGTAAAAATGTAGAGTTCGGATTGAAAATGCAAAAGGTTTTAACTTCCGAGCGTGGTCCACGAGTTCAGGAGGCGCTTGAATTGGTGCAGTTAGAGGCGCTTGGTGAGAGAATGCCAGCAGAGTTGTCTGGCGGTCAGCAACAACGAGTTGCTCTTGCTCGAGCACTCGTTATTAGGCCGGATGTTTTGTTGTTAGATGAACCGTTTGGGGCTTTGGATAAGCAGTTGAGAGATCATATGAGAGTTGAGTTGCGAGAATTACAACAGAAATTAAAAATTTCTACTTTATTCGTAACACACGATCAAGATGAGGCTTTATCGATGTCTGACAGAATTGTAGTAATGTCAGAGGGTAAAGTAAGTCAGGTAGGAAAGCCGACAGAAATTTATGAAAAGCCACAGACACGTTTTGTTGCTGATTTTATTGGTAGATCCAATATTTTGGTAGGGAAAGTGGAAAGTAAAGGTAAAACTATAAATGCCGAAGGATTAATTTTGCCTAATAAAGGAAATGTGGTTGCGGGAGCTGAAGGTATTTCTGTGATGATTAGGCCTGAGTGTGTTGAAATTACTCAGTCGGGTTCGAAGGCAACTAGCACTTCTGCTGATGTTAAGGGAAAAGTAACAGCAAGTATTTATTTAGGCTCGATAGTCCAATATAGTGTTCAAATTAATAAAGGGCCAAACCTTGTTGTTACCCAGAATAATACTGGTTCCGAGAATTTAAAAAACTTAACTGTAGGCGATGATGTAGATGTCTCTTTTCCTGATTCAGCCATTTATATTCTTCCAGGGTGATTGTTTGTTTTTAGTTTAAAAGTATTTTAACATTTTTTAATAGTACTTTCTCACTAGCAGATATTATGGATGTAATGTTTTTGGTTAAATTGAAGTGTTACTGAGTTTATAATTTTTATTTGTAAAGTGTTCTTTTCAAACGACAATTAAATAAAATAAAAACTGTATTAAGTTAAATATATCTAATAATTAATTAGATATACGGGAGAAATTATAATGACTAAAAGTTTACTGGTATTTTCTACTGCCGAGTATGAAAGTAGATGGAAAAAAGTTGAAGCAGAAATGTCTTCAAGAGGACTAGAAGCAGCCGTAATTTGGGGACGGACTGCATCTACGTTTGATCGAGCCGCAGACGTAATTTTTCTAACAAATTACTTTTCTACAAAAGTTGGTCAGGGGTTTGACTCTGGAAAATTTAGTGCGCGTGCTTATTGTGCAGTTCTATTTCGCATCGGTTTTGAGCCAGTATTAATCGCAGATGATCCAGACGTAAGAAAAGAGGTAGTATCAGTATCAGATTTCCGTGTTGCTAATGATCCAGTGGCTACATTAGTCGAGACATTGACCGGTTTTGGAATTTCTGGAAAAGTTGGTTTTGTTGGTAGTGATTTTTTTCCAATGAAGTACTGGAACGAATTACAACAAAGTGCACCTAATATAAATTGGGAAATCTGTGATGATTTG
>CAJIZW010000080.1 GCA_905181985.1 uncultured Paracoccaceae bacterium
AGCACTTGCCAGAATTCACTTAAGTCAGCGCACTTGTTGGATCCTTGATGAGCCAACTACTTCACTTGATAAACAGAATATTGAATTGTTCTCAAAAATCTTATGCCATCATCTTGATAATCGAGGAACAGCAATCATAAGTACTCACTTGAAATTAGAACTGCCCTTAAACAGCCTCCAAAAAATAGATTTAAAATCATTTAAGTCTCCTTCAACTAAGTTAGACGACTTTCAATGTTAACTTTATTAAAAAGAGATTTAACCCTAGCCTTCCGTACAGGCAGTAGTTTAATCCTAGGTATTGCCTTTTTTTTAATCATATTGGTAATAATACCGTTAAGTTTAGAGCCTAGTAAAAAAATCCTTATCACTATAGCACCTGGGATTTTTTGGGTAGGTGTACTCTTGGCTTGTCTGCTATCTCTAGATCGAATTTTTCAGTTAGACATTGAAGATGGAACTTTAGAGGTTTTAAGTATCTCTCCTTTACCCATTGAAGGGACTATACTTGCTAAAACTTTCGCCCACTGGTTAACTACATGTCTTCCATTGATACTCCTAGTGCCAATTGCCAGTATTCTCTACGGTATATCTAAGGAGGGCGCTATTTGGATAATAATTTCTTTGCTTTCGGGGACTCCAGCTCTATCTATGATAGGTGCATTTGCAGCTTCTCTTACGCTGGGGTTGAAACGTGGAAGCCTTCTACTATCACTACTAGTTCTACCCCTTTATATCCCCACTTTAATATTTGGCACAGAAGTAATACGAAAAAGCATGATGGACTTGCCAGTTACCACACCATTAGTATTTTTGATAGCAATCACAGCTAGTTCAGTAGCTATTTTACCAATCCTTACAGGTATGGCAATAAAAATCAACTTACGTTAGGACTTTACAGATGAAGTGGGATAACTCAAATCAAACTAAATATTGGAAGAAAAAGGTAATCTAGATGTCATTTTGGAAATACACTAATCCAAATAAATTTATGGTTATATCAGGAAAATTATTACCTATTTTTTCTATTCTTACAGTATTATTGATTAGTATTGGGTTAATTTGGGGGTTTTTTTTTACACCAGATGACTTTCGTATGGGTTCGACTGTAAAAATAATCTATCTCCACGTGCCCTCAGCACTGATCGCAATAAATACTTGGTTTGTGATGCTAATAGGGTCTTTAATATGGTTAATCAGGCGTCATCACGTCTCCGTACTTATCTCAAAATCAGCTGCTCCTATAGGTCTTATAATGACAATAGTTGCCCTAATTACAGGTGCCATATGGGGGCAGCCTATGTGGGGTACTTTTTGGGCTTGGGATCCACGTCTAACCTCATTTTTAATTTTATTTTTCTTTTACCTTGGGTACATCGCATTATGGCAGTCTGTAGATAACCATGACAAAGTTGCAGACCTTGCCTCACTACTATGCTTGGTTGGTTCCGTATTTGCTATCCTAAGTCGTTATGCCGTCAATTTCTGGAATCAAGGCCTTCATCAAGGAGCTTCACTTTCATTAGATAAAGAAGAAAATGTCTCAAATGTTTTTTGGTTTCCATTAATAGTAAGCATAACAGGATTTTTATTTCTTTTTGTTACTCTCCTATTAATAAAGACGCGAACAGAGATCCGTCTAAAACAGCTCTCAAAGGTACTAGCAGCAAACAAACTAGGTTAATCTAAAACTCTTTTATAGGAACATATTTTTATAATGCCTGATCTTGGAAGCTACAGTAATACGGTGATAAGTGCGTACGTTATTTCTCTAATAGTAATAACCTGCTTCGTGATATTAACACTAACAAAATCAATTAGGGTAAAAAAAGAGCTTCAGAAAAAAATAAATAGAATTCAGAAAAAATAAATTTTTAAAACTTAAAAATTAATACATAAAATCTAATTTTTCATAATTATGTTTAATAATGATTCATAAATAGAAGGTGCATTCACCTGCCCAGAGCACCAAGTATACAGATCATTGTCATTTTCATCTAGTAGCTTGTCATAAACTGAAAGTTCACTATCAGAAAGACTGTCTAACTTAAAATCAGAGAACCCCCCCAGAATAAGATCCATTTCTTTTGTACCCCTGCGCCAAGATCTCATTCGAATTCGCTTAAGTTTTATCTCTCTAATTTCATTCACTAGATTTGTTTCCTAATCTTCTGAGCTTTTTATCAACTACATCTAAATGTTGAGTAAGGCGTAAAAGTTCAGACTTAGTATGCCGTAATTCAACTAATATCTCATTTAAATCAGCTGAGATCGGCGTTGTTGATTCTAGTCCTTGAGGGCCAATACCTTCACCTATTAATAACCATGTAATTGAAATATTTAACAAACCTGAGACCATTCGCAACTTATTAGCTCGAGGTTCAGTAATATCCTCTTCCCATTTCTTTACTGTTTTAAGGTTCACGCCTAACCTGCTTGCTAAAGCAGACTGACTTAACCCAACAGCTTCCCTCGCTGCATAAATGCGGTCACCAAAAGTTGCATTTTCGTTCGTGTAATATTCATTTTCAGTTAGGCTTTCCACTACCATTTCCTTTTATAAAAAAATTAATCTCTTGAAGAGCACTGCAAGCCTAATTATGAGTTATAGCGAGAGTATTAACAATGAGGTTATCTATGTCGTTCCTATCAAGTAATTTGTCTCGAGTAAAACCATCACCAACAATCGCAGTGACGCAAAAAGCAGCGGAGCTCAAACAGGCCGGAAAAGATGTAATAGGTTTAGGTGCAGGCGAGCCAGATTTTGATACACCAGAAAATATAAAACTAGCAGCTAATGATGCAATTTCAAAAGGTAAAACTAAATACACGGCTCCTGATGGCATGATCGAACTAAAAGAGGCCATTTGTAGAAAGTTTAAAAGAGATAATTCTTTGTTATACGCCCCAACTCAGATAAGCATCGGAACAGGCGGAAAGCAAATTCTGTATAATGCCCTAATGGCTACAATGAATGACGGTGATGAGGTAATAATTCCTACCCCTTACTGGGTAAGTTACCCCGATATGGTATTACTAGCTGGTGGAACCCCTGTCCTGGCAGAAGCCTCAATTGAAAATAATTTCAAATTAACTGCTGAGCAATTAGAAAATACAATTACAGATAAAACAAAATGGTTTATCTTTAACTCACCTTCAAATCCAACTGGAGCTGGTTATAGTAAAGCTGAATTGACTGAACTAACAGAAGTATTAATGCGGCACCCTCATGTCTGGGTGATGTCAGATGACATGTATGAGCATCTAACTTACGATAATTTTAAATTTTGCACACCTGCAGAAATAGAGCCTAAGCTTTACGAACGAACTTTAACTGTAAATGGAGTCTCCAAGGCATATGCAATGACAGGGTGGAGGATTGGTTATGCAGGTGGCCCTGAACATCTAATTTCTGCAATGCGTAAAATACAATCTCAATCGACTTCAAACCCATGCACAGTCAGTCAATGGGCCGCAGTTGAAGCATTAGATGGACCTCAAACATTCATCCCAGAAAATAATAAGACGTTTAAAAGAAGAAGAGATTTAGCAGTCAAGTTATTAAATGATACTCCTGGTATATCTTGCTTGACACCAGAAGGAGCTTTCTACGTCTATCCTTCAATACTCGGATGCATTGGCAAAAGTACTTCGGCAGGTGTAGTTATCGAAAATGATGAAATCTTTGCAACCCAATTACTTGAGGAAACTGGTGTCGCCGTTGTTTTTGGGGCTGCTTTTGGTTTGTCTCCAAACTTTCGGGTCAGTTATGCAACTTCTGACGAAGATTTAAATGAAGCATTCAAACGTATTCATAAATTCTGCTCAGAATTGACATAGGATTGGGTGAGAGCCTGGTGAGTTTTAGTATTATAGAAAAATTAAAAATTTAACATTTTATAAATAAACTTAAACCTTAAACCCAAGAGACAACATACTAGTGCTAAACCGACAGCTAGCCCAACCCATACCCCAGGCGCTCCAAACTCTAAATAAATACCTAAATAGTAACTCGAGGGTAGGCCAACAGCCCAATATCCAAATGCAGCCATAAGCATCGGAACTTTAGTATCCTTAAAACCCCTCAAAGATCCTAAAATCATTACTTGACCAGAATCAAAAACTTGAAAAATAGCGGCCATTATAAGTAAAGTAGTTCCTAAACCTATTATTAAACCTCGTGAAGGATCATCTGGAGCCAAAAAAGCCCCTAGGATTTGTTCGGGTAAAAATAGAAATATTAACACAGCTATTATAACCAACATTAATGACAGCACAAAGGCAGCTATTATCCCCTTACCTAAACTATCGATATCTTTTTTCTCAAGGTAATAGCTAATTTTTACAGTACAAGCATGGCTTAAACCGAGGTGAAACATAAAA
>CAJIZW010000081.1 GCA_905181985.1 uncultured Paracoccaceae bacterium
AGCAGAGGCAGCAACAACTACCCCAATACTTACTTCGCCATGCGCCCAGAGTAGAAGGGCCCAACCGACTACACCGACAATTAATAAACCATTAAGAATTACTAAGCCTATCTCCATAATTGTTGAAATTCGCATTTCAGTTTGAAAAGTGGTCCTAGTTGCCTCAATTGCCTCTTTTGCGTAGCTAAGTTCCTCATTACCCTGAGCAAACATTTTTACTGAATGTATATTTGTATAAGCGTCAACTACTCTACCAGTAACAGTGGAACGTGCGTCTGATGCTGCTTTTGAAGCAGGCCCGACGCGTCGAACTGTCCACCGTGTAAGTAGAAAGTATAGAAAAAACCAAATTAAAAGCGGTACTGAAAGCCTCCAATCTGCCTGAATTAGTAGGATCCAGGCCCCTAAAAGGTAGGCTAACGAAAATGTGATAGCATCAAAGATTTGAAAGACAGCCTCGCCGGCTGCAGGTGGTGTTTGCATAATTCTATTTGCAATTCTGCCTGCAAAGTCATTTTCGAACCACCCCACTGACTGACGCAACACGTGTCTGTGTGCACGCCAACGGTAAAGGGTGCCATAATTTGGAAGGATCGTATTATTCATTAAAGCAACATTTATGATATTAATAGCTGGACGTAATAGTATTATGAAAAATGCCAAAATAATTAAGAATTTACCATGCTGATTCCAAATTTGTTTTGGGTCACTTGGTAAAATATCAATGACGTAACCCATGTAATAAATCAGGATTAACTCTACGAACGCAACAATAATTGAGGTTATAGCAGCCCAAAAAAATACTTTTTTAAATGGTTGAGAATATTCCCACATAAAAGAGAAAAGCTTGGTTGGAGGCGTATCCGTCTCTGGATATTCAGAGTAGGGGTCAACCAGGTTTTCAAAAAAGCGAAACATAATACTCTCAAATTATAAATAAAAACTACTTTAGGAACGCCTGGTTGGGCTTAATTTAAAAAATATGATCAAACAACTGATTTGTTGTTAATCAGTTCATGACTAACGGGCGGTAACAGTTTCACCACGATTATAACCACAGTGATGCGCCTGAAAATTAGCTCCCCAAGCAGAAAGTGCGTCTATTGCATCCTGTTTTGCATTTCCAAGGCATAACACACTTTGAATATCAACTTGCTCAAAAACTTCTGCAGCAATAGGACTCGCTCCATGATTTGCTAAACGCACCATCATACTGTCGCTGTCAATAAAAGATTCAATCAAGGTTGCTTGATTTCCATCCTCAGACACGTGCCATTCATAGCTAATACTGTTTTTTTCTTTAAGGTCATATACGTATTTTGATGCGCGTTCTTTAGCCCATTTCTTAAATTCATCAGAATTTTTTACGCTGCATTGAATTATTAAAACCATACGGTCTGAGTGTGCATTTAATTTGGTCATATTTATTCCTTTTCATTTTAAGCTAACAGAACAAGTAAGCCTAACAATTAATAGCACGACCAGAACGATATGGGGAGCTATAATTAAATTCCAATATTGATACTTCGCATATTTTAAAAAATCTCCTTAATCATCAGAAAAGAATTTTGTTAAGAACTAGAATGGTTAGAAGTTTAATAAATTAAAACATGTTACTTAATAATAAACTGTGAAAAAGTACGATTGACAGAGAGTGTAATTCTTACTTAAACTTAATTTAGAGAAATTTGATATTCTGGTAATGTATTATACGCACTTAAAGCTTAACAAGACCAAGGAGGCTGTTATAGCCGTCAATACGCTTAAAAAACTGTGAGATTATTTATTTTGAAACTGGTGTTAAACCGCTAACTTAAAGGATTATTAAATGGCCAACCTATACTCAAAGAATTTTGAAAATGCAGATGAAGTGAAAGAACCTCCAAAGGCAAGAGTGGAGATTGTTAAGTTAGGTAATGTGAATGCAACTAAGTTAGTTGTTCAACCAGGCTGGGTTTGGTCTGAGTGTATTCAGCCTATAGTTGGTGGGCATAGCTGTCAGGCAGGACATATTGGGGTAGTTATATCTGGGCGCTTAGGCTGTTCGCATGATGACGGGTCAAAAATCGAAGTTGGACCAGGTGATGCATATTACTTTGCTCCAGGTCATGATGGTTGGGTGATTGGTGATGAGCAGTGCGTAATGTATGAGTTTGTCGAAGGTGGTAAGGACTTTGGCCCTTGGACTTCAGCTGATTAATTAAAAACCCTTATGAACGTGGGAGATTTGTGTGCCATAGGTATTCTGATCTCCCTGCTGATGATTTGAATTACTGTAGGTTGAACATCGATTACGTTGTTTCTTAGCACTGCTACTTAATACCAACCTCTAGGTAAGGTTCATTTTCGTGAACACGGGTAATTTCCATTCGTTTCAAATCGAGCGATTGATATCTACCAGTCAAAGTTAATTCACTAAGCGCACGTCCAACAGCTGGGGCATGCATGATCCCGTGTCCGGAAAACCCACAAGCAGTAATGATATTGTCATGGTAAGGTGAGTATTTTCCAATAATCATATTTCCATCAAGTATATTTTGTGCGTAATGACCCGCCCAACTGCGTTGTAAGCGCAGGTTTTCAAATTTTGGAACAAGAGCTGCTATCAATGGCCAGACTGTATCTTCAAAATAATTAGCAAAATACCCTGAATAAATATCATTAACAAAACCAGGGTTAATATCAAAGCTTGGACGGCCACCAGAAAAACCATCACTCTCAGGTCGAAAAAACATACCACTTTCATCTTTAATCAGTGGAAGATCTTCTAGAATGTGTGTGCATTTCCAAAAATGTTGTACGCGACACATAGGAACGACGGGTAAATCAGCTCCAGTCAATTTAGCTAAAGAGGTGACCCAGGGGCCGGCTGTGTTGATAAAAAAATCTGCCAGAATTGAAGCACCATTATCCAACTTAAGAGATTTTATCTTGGTGTTATCTGAATTAATACCAGTAACTTTTGCTTTGATATAGGTCACGCCCAGATATGTTGCAGCTTTTCTAAAGCTCCAAAGCCCAGCATTTGGATCGATCCAACCATCATCTGGTGTGTGACACCCTAGCACAATATCATCGCGTTCAATCGACGGAAAGCGATCACGTATTTCCGTGTAATCAATCAACTCTGCGTTTGCGCCCATCGATGATTGCAATGCTTGATTGGTGCGTAGGGTTTTCTCACCATCTTTGGTCACAACAAACAAATACCCTTGTTCGCGGAAGTTGATATCTGGTAAATTTGGGATGTCAGACATATGCTGGTCAAACGATTTATAGAAGTCGAGACTAAACTTTGACATTGCAATATTTTCGGCAAGGCTAAATTGCTGACGTACACCCCCGGCACCTTGTGGGGTGGTTGCTACGGAGTAAGTTGGATCAGGCTCAATTACTGCAATAGAACCAGCATGGCCACTACGTGCCAAAAAATAAGCCGCAGCAGACCCAATAATTCCACCACCGATAATTGCGATTGAACACTTCATTACATCAACCTTTTCGTGCCCTTAAGAATATATTCATATATTTTATTATATCTTCACAAAATGGTATTAGATTTTCAATTATCAGATAAGAAAGGAGTTTAGTTAAAAATACTCCCAACACGAATTCGACCAAGCTTTATTATACTTTCTTACCAGAAATTGCGACTGCAGGCTTTCCAGCGCCTGAATTCGCTGTTGCAGACACTTTTGTTTTCTCTTTCTTCGGTTTTTTGGTCTCTTTATTGCTACGGTTATTGTTGCCTTTTCCCATTGAAGTTCCCTCGCATTAGCAGCGCCATTTTTGGGCTACGTGTAATCCACTGGTCTCTTAAAAGTGGAGGCCAGAGGCTTGATAATTGTTGCACTCGTTTTAATTTTTGAGTGGATGAGGCGTTCACAAGGTCATGCTGTCAAACTTAGCATCATTTGTCGAAACAATTCTTTTAACTTTGATAATTTATGGTTAGTAGAAAGTGATGAACCATCCCGTAAAAAATGACTTAAATTTTAAGTTAAAGAATTTCTTTGGCTACGATAGTTTTAGACCGGGGCAGTTAGAGATTATTCAACATTTATTGAACGGTGAAGATGTGCTTGCTGTGATGCCTACGGGAGCTGGGAAATCACTCTGTTTTCAACTTCCAGCGCTCATCCAAAGCTTCAAAACAATAATAATTTCGCCGTTAGTCGCCTTGATGAACGATCAAACAGCTGCACTTAGAGATTTAGGAGTGGAAGTAGAACTTATTCATTCAGGAAGAGATTATGAGGAAAATGCTCAGTCCTGGAGAAACTTTGCCACAGGAGATGTGAAAATTCTCTATATGAGTCCAGAAAGGCTTATGCAGTCGCGCATGCTTATGGCTTTGGAATCCTTGGATATTGGTATGTTTGTAGTTGACGAGGCACATTGCATTTCCAAATGGGGAGCTGGGTTTCGACCAGATTATGAAGCTCTGTCAAGGTTACGAGGATTATTTCCAAACACCATTTTAGCTGCGTTTACTGCAACCGCAGACCGAGCTACTAGAGTAGACATTAACCAAAAGCTGAGTGGTGGTAATGCAAGACAAATTTTAAAAGGATTTGGGAGAGATAATCTTTCACTTGCGGTTTATCCCAAGAAAGAACTTAAGAAGAACCTAATTGAATATCTTAACCAAAAAGCTCACCAGAGCGGGATAGTTTACTGTCTGTCAAGAAATGAGACAGATGAGATTGCAGAATACTTAAACAAAGAGGGGTTTAGTGCAATTGCCTATCATGCAGGAAAAACTACTGAATATAGAAATTCAGCACAAGATAGATTTATGACAGAAGACGGTTTGATAATGGTGGCTACAATAGCTTTTGGAATGGGTATTGATAAATCTGATATTAGGTTTGTTATCCATGCAAGCTTGCCTGGGAGTATTGAGGCTTATTACCAGGAAATTGGAAGGGCAGGTCGCGATGGTAAACCTGCTGATACAGTCCTATTTTTTGGTCTTTCAGATTTAATTAAAAGGCAAAGAATGATTTTTGAAGGAGACGGAGCTGATCAATTTAAGGTTCTAGAGTATAAACGCTTAGAAGCTCTAACAGGCTATTGTGAAACCGTAAAATGCAGAAAAGTGGCATTACTTTCATATTTTGATGAGGAAAGTGAACCTTGTGGAAATTGCGATAACTGCATGACGCCTCCGATAGTCGAAGATCAAACTAGTCAGGCAGTAATGTTACTATCTGCTATAAAACAAACTGGCGAATTTTTTGGGAGTAGCCATATCATTGATATTGTTAGAGGAGGTGAGACAGCAAAAATTAAAGAAAAGGGGCATAACAGCCTAGAGTCCTTTGGGGAAGGGGCACGATACTCTAAGTCATTTTTTCAAGGTCTTATTCGCCAACTTATTTCTTCTGGTATTTTGACTGTAAACTTAGAAAGATTTGGGGCTGTTCAATTAATGCAAAAAGCTTACGAAGTTGTTGAGGGTCGAGAACAGTTTTTTGCTCGCGCACATGTAGAACGTAGTCCGCCAAAAACGCTTAATCGTGATACTGGACGTAATATTGGAGAGGGCCCTGAAACTATTTTATTTCAGTCACTAAAGGCACTTCGTTTAGAAATTGCGAGAGAAAAAGGTGTGCCAGCGTATGTAATTTTTTCTGATCGCACACTTGAAGACATGTCTATCAAAAAACCAAAAACTAAGAGTGACTTTCTCTTAGTGACAGGTGTAGGAAATAAAAAATTAATTGAGTATTATGAGAGTTTCTCGGAGTTAATAAAGCAAGTTAAGGTTAACACTCCAGAAAGTTAAATTATATTTATTTTTTATAAAAACGTTACATCGCTTAATAAAAAAAATTGATATATGCATCATCTTAACGACGTTTATTTCTTAAGCTAGTTTATCCATGGTTAATTATTTTTGTTGTTATATTAGATTTGATTGGTTAGATCTTGTTCTCAAGAGATCTAAGAGATTTAAACAAAAAAAGGAATTTTAAATGTTGTTTCACGTTACTCATACCCATGATTATTCTACTTGTACGACCCATGTTCCTGAAAAAATGAAAGTTTTTGGCAATGGTATAACTGACGCTGCAAAAGCCAATGGAGTGACAATTCATGGTCGTTATTCAAATCGAATGGAACACACAGCATTTTTCATTTTGGAGGCTGATACCTTCGAGGCGATTGATGCTACTTTTGATGCGGTTCTAGAGTTTGGACATTTTGAGATTACTCCCGTAATCAAAAAGTAACCCAGCGCTCTGGTAAATAACAAGTCTTTTAAATTTCTAAAAATATACGGCAAGATTTTCTATCTGAAACTTAAATAATTTTTAGAAATTTAATTTACACTAAGAGTTGATAATTATTTACGTTACTATTTTGACTTCACTTCTCCAAAGTTATTTAGTTATGGGAGAACTTCTCCAGATGTTTCAAGTGCTTTCTTCAGATGATTTTATTACTAGTCGTTGGAAAAATGGTGGGGGAATAACGCACGAAATTGCTCGTTCGCACTCGGGTGATAACTGGGTTTGGAGAATTAGTATTGCAGAAGTAGCAACTGACGGACCTTTTTCGCAGTTTGAGGGAATGTCACGTATTCTTACAGTTATAGAAGGCAAGGGTGTGGACTTAATAACCCCTTACGGTGTGATAGCTGCACTTCCCTTAAAGCCAGTTGCTTTTTCAGGGGACATGGATATTTCGAGTACCCTTGTGGATGGAGAGATCAAAGATTTAAATATAATCTTTGATTTCAATAAGATAACGGCAGAAGTAAACCTTTTGAGAGGGCCTTTGATAAAAGAAACTGGTGCTGATAAGTTTGGATTTTTGGCTCTTGGAGGAGACGTTTTTGTGGGGTCCCAATTACTTAAGCAGGGAGAATTTGCTTTAGGTTCTAATAGTTCTCTAAACCTTAATACTGGAAGTTATGGGTTGTGGGTGTCTTTAAGTGACAAGCTTTCCATAGTTTAATCATACGTTGGAATAAAATTGAGATATTTGAAAATAGTAGATTATTCTATAAATCTTGGGGATATGGCGTGTTAAATCAAAAGAAACTATAATCTCGACTTAACAGTAGCTTTCATTCTATCGAACGTTCGGCCGTCTGTTATAAGTAAACCAACACCGATTATAATGAAACCATACCAAGCTTCGCTCGGCAACGCCTCTCCAAGAAATGTTGAACTTAATGTTACTGCTACTGGGGGTATCATAACTGTTACTAGCATTAGGTTTGCAGAGCCAGCTCTGGCTAAGATTTCAAAATATAAGAAGTAGGCAATTGCAGTCGATATAATCGCAACACCAATTACACTGCCCCAAACATGTAAAGAGAGAGATAACGAGGGTAAACCATCTACGTACAACGTAATTGGAAATAGTAAAACTGTACCGCCCAAAAGCATTCCAAAAGCATTTACAAGGGGAGGGTAATTTGAAAGATATTTCTTCCCCCAAACACCTGCGAAGGAGTAAGAAAATGCTGCACCAAGAACAGCTAGTTGAGCTAAGTTTTGGATATTGAAATTAGAAAGTGCGTCAATTCCCATAATAACGGCAACACCAAGAAATCCAAGGAAGGCACCTAAAATTTTTCTAACTGTTAATGGTTCGTCTATCAGTAATATTCCTGCTACAACTGCGCCAAATACAGCTGTAGTTCCATTTAAAATTGATGCAAGCCCACTTCCGATACTTACCTGTGCCCAAAATATTAATGAAAATGGGATAGCATTATTTAATGCTCCCATAATCAAAAAGTTAAACCATGCACGCCCTGATAATGGGATTTTTAAACCTTTCCACAAAACAACAATAAATATGGGCGGTAATGCCCAAAAAACTCGGTGAAGTGCTACAGTTAACGGTGGAATTTCAGTTATTGCTATTTCTGCAAAAAAAAATGATCCTCCCCATACGAAGGCTAAGCCAAGTAACAGAAGTCCAGAAGTTAGGTCAATTTTAGGTACAAGTTTACTGTTCATCCTTTACACTCTCATTTTTTATAAAATATATCGACCTGTTTCTTGCGAAATTTAGTAAGATAAAAATGCTTTAGTAATGATAAAATCAACTTAGCAAGAAACGGGTGGTAAATAGACAGTTCACAGTATTTAGTGCAGAGTATTATTGCCGCTAAGTTGTGAAAAGACAAAAAGAAATTTTCCCTATGTTATTTATGGGATGCGTGTAATGGTATCTATTTTTGACTATACAGCGACATAAGGGTAGGAGGGTAAGTATATGATAAATCAGGCATTAATTGATTATCAGCGCATAGAGCGTGCTATTAATTATATTGGTGACAATTTTAAGGATAAACCTTCATTAGATGATATCGCCAAAAAGATAAATTTAAGCCCATATCATTTCCAGCGATTGTTTTCTCGGTGGGCTGGGGTGAGTCCAAAAAAGTATATGCAATATGTTAGTCTGACTTACGCTAAGGAGGTTTTGCTAGAGAAAAATCAACCATTAATGACGCTTGCGTATGATATGGGGCTTTCTGGGACGAGCCGTTTACACGATTTATTCGTTAATATCGAAGGGATGACACCAGGTCAGTTCAAAAATTGTGGGGACGGTTTAAATATTAACTATAGTTACTCTGATACACTTTTTGGTAATATTATTGTTGCTTCAACAAGTGTTGGTGTTTGTCACGTTGCATTTGAGAATTGCATAAATGTTGGTGTTGAAAATCTTAAAAAGAAATTTTCAAAAGCTAACTTCTTTGAACGAACAGATAAACTTCAAAAAGATGCTTTAAAGGTGATCTCTCAAGAAAAGTTAGATGATTTTGGGGGAGTTAAAGTTCATTTGTTAGGTACTCCGTTTCAGTTGAAAGTCTGGGAAGCATTGTTAAAAATTCCGATGGGCTCTCTTACTACTTATGGTGATATTGCTGATATAATCGGTCAACCCAATGCCTCTCGAGCTGTCGGCACCGCAATCGGTAGAAATCCAATTGCATTTTTAATACCTTGTCACCGCGTTATTCAAAAAAGTGGTCAGATTGGTGGTTATATGTGGGGTGAGAACCGTAAGAGAGCTATTATAGCCTGGGAGGGACTAAAAACCGATGAGGAAGTGACATAAAAAAATAAGAGTTTTTATTAAGTATCGAGTTTTTTAATCTTCATAATTTTCAAATTATGACCCATTAGTAAATTTTAAATAAGTGATATAACTTTTTATTATTTAATTTGAGAAAAAAGTTATTTTACTCTAATTTTTTTCTATTCAAAAATAATGCATGAGATTCATCAGTTCCATCGTGAAAGGAACCAAACATCTTGTCCCAAGGAACTTCTAAATTGCCGTAGTTGCATTCAAAGTATCTATGGTGCATTTGATGATGAAAATTACCTAAAGATAGTGCATTTTTGTCTTTAACAAGTAATGCATCAAAACCAGCATGCGAAGTTACAGCGGTAAGCGCTTGGTGTTGCATATGGAAGAGAATGTGTATTGGGTGAGCTGCTATAACCCAATGAATAAGTATTGAGCTAAAGAATAATAGATGTTCAATTGGGTGCATTGAAAGGCCTGACCATGGTCCAACATTTGTATTTCTATGGTGTAGCGAATGAGCAATCCGGTATATTGGAGGCCAGTGTAACAATCGATGAACCCAATAAAAATGAAAAGAAATCCATAAGGGGGTCAAAAATAGTAAGGCAATCGACCAAATAGGATTGTCTAGCCACCCAAGAACAGGAGCATATCCGTTGGCCATCGCCCAAAACATTAGTATCTCGAATGCTGACCAGAAGAACACACCGCTTGTTAGTGTCCAAAACATGTTATCACGTACTTGGTTTCCAAATGTGAACATTCGACTGCTTTTTGTCATATCTCTCTGATCAAACTTTAGACGATCACCTTGAGTTCTTCGCATGTGTAAAGATAAATGAAGACAACCTGCTACCACACTAATAAGTATAATATTTCGAATGAATATTTTTAGAGTCCAGCCAAACTCTAATGAAATGGTTTGTTCCAATGAAGGTTGAAAGTACTTCCAAGCTAAAAATGCCAGACCAACAATGATTAAATTTTCTCCAAATACAAACCAGCGAGCCGAAAACCACCGAATAATATTCAAGGGGTTTGGTGGCCAATGAAATATTGGAGACGTTTGAATTGGAGCTTCAGGGCGATAGTTCCACTGTTGGGCAAAACGGCTTTCGGGTTCTTTTGAATTAATATTACTCATATTTAACTTACCTAGCCTGCTCGCCTCTCAATAGCTTAACTTTAAGAATTATTTAAATAAAGAAAAATTTTACAAAAACTAATTTACCCATAGAATAAAGTATTAAGATAATTATATATCTAGGAATGGATAAATATGAACCAAATGTAGACATAATAAGTATTTACAAAAACTGTTTGTGGGAAAACAAAATATTAATATGTCATATTTTAAATTATTTTAAACAATAATAACTAATTAAAACTCCTTATAAATCAAAATATGACATATTATATAGTCAGGCAAACCTAATGAGATTACGATTAATACTAGGCGACCAATTAAGCGAAACAGTATCAAGTCTGCATAATGTCGACAAAATTAATGATTTAGTATTAATTTGCGAAGTTCACTCAGAAGCAACATATGTAAAACACCATAAAAAGAAAATTGCTTTTCTCTTTTCTGCAATGCGTCATTTCGCAGAAGATTTATTAAATCAGGGTTATAATGTTCTTTATACAAAATATGATGATGAAGCTAATACTGGATCCTTATTAGGTGAAGTGAAACGAGTATTAAATATCCATAGAATTGAAAAAATAATTTTAACCAAACCAAATGAATACCGACTATTTTCTGAAATATTAAAATGGTCAGAGATACTAGGATTCCCTGTTGAAATTAAAGATGATGACAGATTTTTATGTACAACTGAAGATTTCAACCTTTGGGCGAAAGAACGCAAACAGATTAGAATGGAATTTTTTTATCGTAATATGCGTCGTAAATATTCAATCCTAATGGATGGAGATCAGCCTATTGATGGCCAATGGAACTTTGATAATGACAATCGGAAACCACCTAAAGCTGGCTTAGATATCCCTCAAACTTACTTAAGCGCACCAGATCTAATAACCAATGAGGTTTTAAAAGTAGTCGATAAAAGTTTCCCAGATCACTTTGGGGATCTATATCCTTTTAATTTTGCTGTGACGCGTGAACAAGCCTTAGAAGCCTTAGAAGAGTTCATAAGTAGGCGATTGCAGAATTTTGGTACATATCAAGATGCGATGGTAGAAGGCGAACCATGGATGTTTCATAGCCATATCAGCTTCTACCTAAATTCTGGCTTATTAAATCCTTTGGAATGTATCAAACAAGCAGAAGAAGCATACCACCGGGGTTTCGCACCAATTAATGCTGTTGAAGGTTTTATACGTCAAATTCTTGGGTGGCGAGAATTTGTCAGAGGTGTTTATTGGTTAAAAATGCCTGAATACAAATCAGTTAATTATTTAGAAGCAACACGAAAGCTTCCTTCATTTTATTGGACTGGAGAAACAGAAATGAATTGCTTGCATCAATGTGTAAGTGAGACACGTGAAAATGCCTATGCACATCATATTCAACGTTTAATGGTTCTTGGTAATTTTGTTTTGCTCGCTGGCATTCATCCAGATGAAGTAAATGAGTGGTATTTATTAGTTTATGCAGATGCATATGAATGGGTTGAGCTTCCAAATGTAACTGGAATGATATTGTTTGCAGATGGTGGAGTTGTGGGCTCGAAACCTTATGCTGCAAGTGGCGCTTATATCAACAAAATGTCCAACTACTGTAAGAAGTGTAAGTATAAAGTAAGTGAGAAGACCGGGCCTGACGCATGTCCCTTTAATTATCTATATTGGGATTTTATAATAAGAAATGAGAAAAAGCTTCGTTCGAACCCGCGTATGGGTTTAATATATAAAAACCTTGATCGTATGGATCATGAAAAATATATAACTATTAAATCTGATAGTGATCTTTTTTTTAACAAACTGGAAAAAGATGAAAAAGTTTGAATTACCTAAAATTTTGTCAAATTTTAAAACTTTTGCACACGTCGGTTGAAAATTGAAGATAGTTTGTGAGGACGTTATGTTCTACTCTGAATGCAGTCGGGGTTTGTCTAAAAGTGGTAGATAAAATGAAAAAAGATATAAATATTGTGTGGTTTAAGCGTGATTTGCGAGTAAATGATCATGCTCCCTTATCGGCCGCATCAAAACTTAACATACCTATGTTACCACTATATGTGGTTGAGCCTGATTATTGGAAGAAAAGTTTTAGTTCTCGACGTCACTGGCACTTTATTTATGACTGTTTGTACGACCTCAACGTTTCACTGACGAATTTAGGTCAGCCTCTAATAGTTAAAGTTGGAGATATTTGTGATATCATTGAAAGCATCCAAGCAGAGTACAATATTTGTGGGGTATACTCTCATGAAGAAACAGGAAACCTTTGGACGTTTAATAGAGATATACGTGTTAAAAAAATATGTACTGTAAATAATATCCCAACACATGAGTATCCATCAAACGGTATTGTTCGCAAATTGTCATCACGTAATAATTGGTCAGCAATTAGAAATCAAAGAATGTCAGATAAAATCATATCAAAACCTAATAACTTAATTTCTGTGCCCAGTTATAAATCAGATGAAATACCTGGAAAGAATAGTTCTATATTTGGAGAAAAGTTAATTGGCGGAGTTCAACGTGGAGGACGTGTCGCGGCAAAAAATGATTTAAGTGGGTTTTTAAATACTAGATCACAAAAATATTTATATCACATTTCAGCGCCTGGACTTTCATCTATATATTGCTCTCGACTATCAGCTCATCTGGCGTGGGGAAGCCTTTCTGTTAGGGAGGTATTTCAGTCAATAAAAAAAAGAAAGAAACAACTTAATTTAGAAGACAAAAAATACTTTTTAAGAAACCTTACAGCCTTTAACTCTAGGCTTGCTTGGCGCTGCCATTTTATACAAAAGCTTGAAGATCAGCCAGAAATAGAAACGCATTGTATGCATCCAGCATTTGAAGGTTTACGACATGATGATCATGATGAAGTAAAGTATCAAGCCTGGGCAACTGGATGTACCGGATACCCATTTATTGACGCATGCATGCGAAATCTGATTGCGGAGGGATGGATAACATTTCGAATGCGCGCTATGCTTGTAAGCTTTGCAAGTTATCAACTTTGGTTAGATTGGCGAATTACGGGCAATCATTTAGCCAGATTATTTACAGATTATGAGCCTGGAATTCATTACAGCCAGTTACAAATGCAATCTGGCGTTACTGGTATAAATGCGATGCGAGTCTACAATCCAATTAAGCAATCCATTGAGCATGACCAAAATGGTCATTATATCCGAAAATGGGTGCCAGAATTAAAACAGCTTCCAAATGAATTTATACATGAGCCATGGAAATGGGATAAAAACTTAATAGACAACGTTTCTTTTACTCTGGGGAGTGACTACCCAAAACCAATTATTGAGCATGCAGCATCTGCAAAGGAAGCTAAGGAAAAAATAGCTATTGCGCGTAAAGGCGCTAATTATAGAATTATTTCTAAATCAGTTTATAATAAACATGGTAGTAGGAAAGCTACTGCCAAGAGGATAAAAAAGCCAAAAGTTAATTCCCAATTATCCTTATTTTAATTTTTACCTTTATGTTTAGCTTTTTAACAATTGAGGTTTAGTGAATGTAAAATAAAACAAACTTGACCGACCGGACGGTTTATTGTACCAATATTCATAATAAATTCTCCCAAAAGAGGTTTGATATGTATGCTCAAGAAGTAAAGTCGACGGGAAGCAAGCCCAAATCATTAAATAGTATGAGTGCCAAAGAAAAAGCTTTTCAGGAAAAGATAGACCGCGGTCAAAGGATAGAACCTAAAGATTGGATGCCGGAAGGTTATCGACGGACATTGCTTCGTCAAATGGGACAACATGCTCATTCAGAAATTGTTGGACAACTGCCGGAAGGAAACTGGATTTCACGAGCTCCGACTTTGGAGAGAAAAACTATTTTACTGGCAAAAGTCCAAGATGAGGCCGGTCATGGTCTTTATTTGTATTCAGCTGCCGAAACTTTAGGAAAATCACGTGATGAGATGACAAAGGAATTACTGTCGGGTCGTGCAAAATATTCATCGATATTTAATTATCCAACGTTAAATTGGTCTGACATGGGTGCGGTAGGCTGGTTGGTTGATGGAGCTGCAATTATGAACCAAGTGCCCCTTCAGAGGACCTCATATGGGCCCTACGCTCGGGCAATGGTACGTATTTGTAAGGAGGAAAGTTTTCATCAAAGGCAGGGTTTTGATATAATGATGAAAATGTCATTTGGCTCAAAAAAACAGAAAGCCATGGCTCAAGATTCACTTAATCGTTTTTGGTATCCATCCTTAATGATGTTTGGTCCCTCGGATAGCGAGAGTGTGCACTCGGCTCAATCAATGGCGTGGAAGATTAAAATTAATTTTAATGATGAGTTAAGACAAAAGTTCGTCGACCAAACGGCGCCACAAGCGGAATACTTAGGATTAACAATTCCAGATGAAAAATTAAAATGGAATGAGAAAACGGAACAATATGATTATTCTGAGCCAAATTGGGAAGAGTTTTTTGAAGTTATATCTGGTAATGGACCTTGCAACACTGAGAGATTAGCCGCTCGGAACAAGGCGTGGGATGATGGTGAGTGGTTCCGTGATGGTTTGCTGGCCAATTCAACTAAAAATCAGAATTCACAAATTGCAGCAGAGTAAGGGTTACTATGGCAAATGAATTACCATTATGGGAAGTATTTATTCGTGGTCAGCACGGTACAGCACACCGTCACGTAGGATCCTTACACGCCACTGATGCTGGAATGGCGATGAATAATGCTCGAGATGTATACACACGACGGAACGAAGGTTTGAGCATTTGGGTGGTTCCTTCGAGTGAAATTGTAGCCTCTATTCCATCAAAAAAGGGGCCATTATTTGATCCCTCAAAAGACAAAATTTATAGACATCCAAGTTTTTATAATATTCCTGTAGAGGTAAAAAAAATATGAGTGACCCTCGAATTCATTTGGCACTGCGGATGGGAGACAACTCTCTTATATTGGCGCAGCAAAATTCAAAATGGTGTGGTCATGCTCCAACACTAGAAGAAGATATCGCTTTGGCTAATGTGTCACTAGATTTAATGGGGCATGCACAAATGTGGTTAGGGTTTGCCGCAGAGATTGAATGTGAGGGCCGAAATGCTGATACTCTTGCTTTTTTTCGAGATACAGAAGAGTTTCGTAATTCATTATTAGTTGAACGGCCCAATGTAGATTTTGCTACAACGTTAATGCGGCAGTACCTTTTTGATGTTTGGCACTTAGAGCAACTTTTACTGCTCAGTCAGAGTTCAGATACTTTAGTTGCTGAGATTTCTCAAAAAGCGCTTGTAGAAGTTAGATACCATCGTGAGAGATCTCAAAGTCTCGTTATTAGGCTTGGGGATGGCACAATAGATAGCCATAACCGTATGCAGGAAGCACTTAATGCACTTTGGTCGTATTTTGGTAGTTTCTTTGAAGATTCAAAAGACGATGAATTGCTCTTTGATTTACAAACTTCTCCTATGCCTTCATCTCTCTACCCTAGTGTTCTAGAGCAACTTAATCAGGACTGTGTGCTTTCTACTCTAAAAACCCCGGAGTCAGAGTTTTGGCAAAAAGGTGCTGTACAGGGACACCATACCGAGAATTTAGGCTATATTTTAGCTGAAATGCAATATTTACAACGAACTTATCCAAACTCGAAGTGGTGATCTGTGGACGTTTTAACTGTTAAATCAATCGTTGAGTCGGTTCCTGACCCAGAAATTCCTGTTCTTACGCTTGGGGATTTAGGTGTTATACGAGGTGTGCACGAACGAGATGATGGGTTTGAGATACATGTAACACCGACTTATTCTGGATGTCCTGCAACAAGGGTCATTAATGAAATGATTTCTGAGGCGTTGTTAAGTGCGCACATTGAAAAATTTACTATTAAGAAAGTACTCTCCCCAGTATGGAGCACTCAGTGGATTAGCGAGTCAGGAAAAGCCAAGTTAGAAGAGTACGGAATTGCGCCCCCCAATCCTGGTGCCAAGGGACCAAAATCATGCCCTCAATGTAAATCTACTCGTGTCAGTGAAATAAGTGCATTTGGGTCTACCCCGTGTCAGGCTCTTTGGAGATGTCAGGAGTGTCTTGAGCCGTTTAATTATTTTAAATGTCTGTGAGTACAAGATGAATTCTTTTTATTCACTATCGATTGATAAAATTGAAAAAAATACTGCACAGTCTGTCGTCTTGACTTTAGGGTACGAGGCTAAACTTGCTAAGAAGTTCTCTTTTCGTGCTGGACAATATCTAACCGTGCGTCATCACTCAGAGGGCGAAGACCTTAGGCGCTGTTATTCAATATGCTCTATCGAAGGTGGACCATCTCTTCAAATTGGAATTAAAAAAGTTGAGGGGGGAGCTTTTTCTAGTTTTGCAAACGAAAAATTAAAAGTTGGAGACAGACTAGAGGTAATGCCACCTTCAGGAAAATTTACCCTTAAGTCAACTAGTGTTGCGAGACATGTTCTGGCGGTTGCGGCTGGAAGTGGGATCACGCCAATTATTAGTCATATTGAGCGGATCCTATTAGAGGAATTAAATTCTAATGTGACGCTGATTTACGCGAACAAAACACCCTCTAGTATTATGTTTCGAGAACGAATTGAAGATCTTAAAAACCTCTATTTAAAACGTTTTTCAGTTGTTCATGTATTATCTTCGACACCTCAAGATATTGAACTATTTTCGGGAAGAATAAATGCAGATAAACTAAGAGGAATTGTTACTTCATGGGGACAAAATAAGTCGATAGATAATGTGTTACTGTGCGGTCCCGAAGATATGGTTCATAGCTTAAGAGATGAGTTCTTTGAATTGGGGGTGCCTCATGAAAAAATTCTTTATGAACTTTTTTCAACTGAAAAGCGAAAGAACATGCAGCCAGTCAAGGGTAAGTTAACTACACTTAGTGAGGTTGCAGTAACAATTATCTTAGATGGAGTAACCCATAAACTTGAGATGAATGGTGGTGATACTATTTTATCAGCAGCCCTAGAGAATAGTTTGGATGCACCTTTCTCATGCCAAGGTGGGATCTGTTCCTCCTGTAGGTGTAAAATTATCGAGGGCAGTGGGGAGATGGAGGTCAACCATGCCTTAGAGGATTACGAGGTTCAAGATGGGTATGCACTGAGTTGTCAATTGCGTCCAACTACCAATAAAATAACAATTACCTATGATGAAGGTCATTAAGGAAATATTTTATAATAAAAATTTTTCTTCCACGGTTGCTAAGGTCTGTAGATAAAATAAATAGTAATGCAAAGAAAAAATTAGGGGAAACTTATGTATAACGTTCAAAGCCTAGTGAAGGGTAGTTGGTTAGATCCTGACATTTCAGCCAGGCCGTTTTACGACGCCTCGACAGGAGAGCGGATTGGGAGTGTTGGTCATGAGAAGCTTCCTTTTAAGGAAATGCTTGAATTTGGTCGTGAGAATGGTGGGCGCTCCCTTCGTGAGATGGGATTTCACGAACGCGCAAAATTAATAAAAGCAGTCGCAGTTTATTTGGAACAAAATAAAAATGAATTGTATGATATCTCCTATCATACTGGAGCAACTAAATCTGATAGTATGACCGACATTGATGGTGGCATTACTACAATGCTTGTTTTTGCTTCTAAGGGGCGGCGAGAAATGCCGGACGGCAAGATATACGTCGACGGTTCAGTAGAAGAACTCTCTAGGGATGGAACATTTAAAGGTATTCATATTGCCACTCCATTACTCGGGGTGGCAGTGCAAATAAATGCCTTTAACTTCCCTGTGTGGGGAATGTTAGAAAAACTTGCACCTTCATGGTTAGCAGGGGTTCCAGTAATTGTTAAACCTGCTTCGCAGACTGCTTACCTAACTGAAGCTGTAGTTAAGTTGATTGACCAGAGTGGTATCGTACCCAAAGGGGCAATACAGATGATAGGCGGCGATGTTGGTGATTTATTTGATCATTTAACTGCGCAAGATGTAGTTAGTTTTACTGGATCTGAAGCAACGGCAAACAAAATACGCTCTAACCCTAATATCCTAAAAAACTCTATTCGGTTCGTAAGTGAACAAGATAGTTTAAATGGAACAATTTTAGGTTCTGATATAACTCACGAAGACCAAGATTTTGGGGTATTTATTAAAGAAGTTCTACGAGAACTGACTGTGAAAGCTGGACAAAAATGTACTGCTATTAGACGTATTTTTGTTCCATTTAAAATGGTTGCTCCAGTTATCGCAGCCTTAGATCTAAAGCTCTCTAAGACTATTATAGGTGATCCTAGAAATGAAGATACGCGTATGGGCCCATTAGTATCCACTACTCAATACGACGATGTTCTAGAAAAGGTAAATATTTTAGCTCAAGAAGCTGAAGTCGTAATAGGGAAAATTCCGGAAAGAGCACTAACAAAAACAGCTTTTTTTAACCCACTAGTATTTCATTGCAAAGATCCTGACCACTCTGAATATGTTCACAGTGTAGAGGCCTTTGGTCCAGTGGCTACAATTATGGGTTATAAAGATTTGGAGCATGTGGCGCGCTTGCTAAATAAGGGTGGAGGATCACTTGTCGCCTCAGTGTTCACAAATTCGGGAGAATTCGCACGTGAAATATCCTATCAGTGCGGACCCTGGCATGGAAGATTATATTTTAATAATTTGAAGTCATCCAAGTCTGCAACTGGTCACGGAGCCCCATTGCCTCACATGATACATGGCGGGCCTGGAAGGGCTGGCGGAGGAGAGGAATTAGGCGGTATTCGCGGGGTTATGCAGTACATGCAGCGAACGGCTGTTCAAGGGCACCCTAGTTTACTCACAGCGATTAGTGGGAGTTATATATCAGGGGCCGAGAGGAATATATCTCCGTCACATCCATTCAAACGAGTTTTTGAAGAATTAAAAATTAGTGAGATGATAACAACTAAAAAACGAAAAGTTACTTTAGAGGATATCGAGCTTTTTGCTAATTTCACTGGAGATTTATTTTATGCGCATATGGATGAAGTAGCTGCAAAGGCAAATCCATTTTTTCCTGGTCGTGTGGCACATGGTTATCTCTTAATAGCATTTGCAGCAGGTCTCTTTGTTGAGCCAAACCCGGGACCTGTACTTGCAAATACTGGACTTGATAACCTTATATTTTTGAAACCTGTCTCTCCAGAGGATGAGATCTATGCAACATTAACGGTTATGAAAAAAACGCGTCGTACGAACGAATATGGTGAGGTAAGGTGGTTAGTTGAAATCAGTAATCAGAGTGATGAAAGAGTTGCACAGTATGAGCTTTTGACCATGTGCTCCTACGGCACGAAATAAGTACCTTGTGAAAGAGAATATTCATTATGAAAAAAAGTGAAACTATTATTGAGATTAAGAACGGTCCATTGCTTGAGATACATCTCAATAGACCTGATCAATTAAATGCATTTAATGAAGAGATGAGTAGGGCGTTTATTAGCTCTTTAGAGCAAGCAAGGGACGATGAGGGTACTCGCGCTATTTTGCTTACCGGTCGAGGTCGTGGTTTCTGTTCTGGACAAGACTTAGGAAACCGAAACCCTGACACCATGAGTGAGGCGCCTGACTTGGAAAAGACCATCTCAGAGCTTTATAACCCCTTGGTAAGACTAATAAGGGAAATGCCAAAGCCTGTCATTTGTGCTGTTAATGGTGTGGCGGCAGGTGCGGGAGTAAATATTGCAATTGCATGTGATATTGTCATAGCAAATGACAAGGCTAAGTTTATACAAAGTTTCTCAAAAGTTGGTTTAATTCCTGATGCAGGCGGAAGTTGGATGTTGCCTAGATTGATAGGAGAAGCTCGTGCCAAGGTACTATCAATGACAGCTTACCCCTTGCCAGCAAGACAGGCGGTTGAATGGGGCATGATCTGGAAGGCTGTTGCAGAAAATGAACTTTTAGACGAGGCAAGGCAGTTGGGAGTTGACTTGGCAAATGGACCCACGATTGGACTTGGGCTTACCAAAATAGCCATTCAAAATTCTATAAATCAAGGTTACGATTCTCATTTGGTTCAAGAGGCTAAATTTCAGGGGATTTGTGGTCGTAGTAATGATTACAAAGAAGGCGTTCGAGCATTCTTAGGAAAGCGAAAACCAAATTTCGGAGGAAACTAAAATGAATTCACAAGAAATTGCAGAAAAATCATCGGAAATCATGTGGGAAAGTGATGCTGCGTCCAAGTGGTTTGGTATGAAAATTGAGAGTGTTGCACCGGGATATGCGCAATTAACTCTGCCCGTTGAGAAACAACACTGCAATGGCCATGGTAATTGTCATGGAGCAGTAAGTTTTGCGCTTGCCGACAGCGCCTTTGCGTTCGCGTGTAACAGTTATAATGAAAGGTGTGTCGCCCAACATAACATGATTACTTACCTAAGACCTATTTTGTCTGGCGATGTTTTGAATGCTGAAGCGCGTGAAGTTAGCAGAAGTCGGAACTCAGGGATATACGACGTATGCGTTACGAACCAAGAGGGTAAAGTGTGTGTTGAAATGCGTGGATTCTCCCGTAAAGTAGAGGGAAGTTTATTTTAATTTAAACTGTCAATGAGGAAACAATGAAAGATTTAACAGCTGATCCTAAGACCCTTGACCCCATTGAGCTCGCTTCTCGAGATGAGATATCATCATTACAGCTCCAGAGAATGAAGTGGTCAGTGCGACACGCCTACAATAATGTTCCTTTTTACAAACAGAAATTTGACTCCGTTGGTGTACATCCTGATCATTTGATTGGATTAGAAGATATTAAAAAATTTCCACTGACAACCAAACAAGATTTAAGAGATAACTATCCATTTGGAATGTTTGCCGTCCCTAGGAGTGAGGTCTCGCGTGTTCATGCTAGCTCGGGGACCACCGGAAAGCCGACAGTAGTTGGATACACTAAAAATGATTTGGACGTATGGGCAAAAGTTATGGCTAGATCAATGCGAGCCTCCGGTACAAAAAAAGGTGATTTAGTTCATATTGCTTATGGTTATGGTCTTTTTACTGGTGGGCTCGGGGCGCACTATGGAGCTGAAGAACTGGGGTGTACAGTAGTTCCAGTTTCAGGTGGAATGACTGCGAGGCAAGTGACTTTAATCGAGGATTTTAAACCAAGTACAATTATGGTCACTCCATCTTATGTTTTGAATATATTAGATGAGTTT
>CAJIZW010000082.1 GCA_905181985.1 uncultured Paracoccaceae bacterium
GTGCCTTTTGGCTGCTTTACCCTACCTGATATCATTTTGGCGGCACATGTAATGCAACCTCCGTAACGGCAGGCTACTGGTAAAACGTAGCCGCTCTTTTCTACAATATCTATTACAGGTGTGTCCTGATCAACAAAGAAGACTTTATTTCCTCTGTTGCGAAAAACCACTTTGAAAACTTTTTTACGCATAATTTGAAAAGAAGGGGGAAAGTAGATCCCCCCTTTTTTTTAAACCCAAATATCAGATGAGCAGTCGCCACCTGGATATCGAGTTTCGTGGGCTCGAGCAGGTCCATTTGGTTCTTTACCAAAGTCTATCATAAAGTCTTCACGTATTTTCATACCACCATTTTCAGGGTCACAATCAACGATAAGCATCATGCCGCCATTTTCTTTCATGCTTGGATAAAATTGATTATCCCATGTAGAGAAAAGTGATGTAGTTACAAATAGACGTTTGCCATCTAGTGAAAGCTGAATCATTTGAGGGGCGCCATCCACTGTCCGGCCATTTACCTCATCAGCTTTACCTAGCATTCCCCCTAACCAAACTTGGCCAGTAAGTTTTGGGTTTGAAGGGTCTGATATGTCATATTGGCGAAGATCACCGTGTAACCAATTTGAAAAATACAGATACTTATCATCCATAGAAACGAGAATATCAGTAATTAGTCCGGGCATTGGAACTGGTAAAATTCCGTTATCGATTGAGTCAACGTCTATTACTTTTTCAACTTGGATTTCTCCAGCATCGTCTTTGTACCAATGAAAGATATTTGAACTCAATGTTGCACCAACAAATCCATGGGTAGAGTCAGGGTTGTGGAGAAAACGAGCCTCAAGGGGGATCATGCCTTCTTCACCTAAATCAACTGATTTTTCAATTGACTTGTTTTTGAAGTCCCAGAAATGAATATGTCTTCCGTAATTTCCTTTTGCAACATCTTCTAAGTCAAAGCCTGGCATGAACGTGTTAGGTGCTGCCCATTCAGTTGAAACCATCATATTGTGACGGGGTTGATACCAAAAATCGTAACTAAAATTCATGCCTGTGGTGTCAGTTTCCCAACGCCCCATAATCTCAAAATCCTTATTTAAATGCAAATAACCCCCTGGAGCATTACCATCTGCATCGCCAAGCATTGAAACTATAATGTCTGCTCCCAGGCAGTGAACGGTATGTGGAGCTGAGAGATTGGTTTTAGCTTTGATCTCTTCTCCATCTACTGTCTTGTAAAGAGTTGGTGCTCGTGGGTCTGTAGCAGTATCCACTATATAAAAATTTGACGTTCTAACACCGGGTATAATTAAGTATTTACGTTCCATATCACCATCACTATTGCATGATGAACAGGCGTTCCATCCCATATGATGGAGCTCGTCGCCAGGACTTCCCATTTCTGTACGATGAATTACTTCTCCATAAGTCGAACTAGTTTCATCGACATCTACAGTAGCCAAGTAATCTGGTTTTTCGATTCCTGTGCCAGTGTAAATACAAATAGTGTAAACAACTTTTTCTCGTGGAGCTTTAATAGCATCTTGTGGTGATGCGTAACCGGGGCCCGCACAGCAAATTTCGTTTTCTGTAGACATTTTTCTCTCCCTATAAATACAGAGCTACTTTGACGTGTATTAAACTCAGTACAAACGATTAAAATATAAAGTATAGATAAAATTATCTTTATTCATCATTAACTAAATAGAATGTATTTGTAGTTTTGGGAATTATTTTGCGAACATCAGAGCGGATTATCTTGCCATTTATTAGAAGTGATGATTAACTTTATTGATTATTAAATTGGGAGATTAGTTATGAGAACTCGTGCAGCGGTAGCTTTGGAAGCAGGTAAACCTCTTGAAGTTATGGAGGTAAATCTTGAAGGACCAAAGTATGGTGAAGTTTTAGTGGAAATAAAAGCTACTGGGATATGCCATACGGATGAGTTTACTCTATCTGGGGCAGATCCAGAAGGGCTTTTTCCTGCAATACTTGGGCATGAAGGTGCTGGGGTTGTAGTAGAGGTTGGTCCAGGTGTTAAGTCTCTTGCGGTAGGTGATCACGTTATTCCCCTTTATACGGCCGAATGTCGTGAGTGCGAATATTGTTTAAATCCAAAAACAAATTTGTGTCAAGCAATTCGAACCACACAAGGGCAAGGCCTCATGCCAGATGGAACCAGCAGGTTTACTATGCTGAATGGGACACCGATACTACACTACATGGGGTGTTCCACATTTTCTAATCATACGGTACTACCAGAAATTGCGCTTGCAAAGGTTCGCAAAGATGCCCCATTTGACAAAATTTGTTATATTGGATGTGGTGTCACTACAGGTATCGGAGCAGTTATAAATACTGCAAAAGTAGAAATTGGGTCTACATCAATTGTTTTTGGACTTGGTGGAATTGGACTGAACGTGGTCCAAGGTTTGAGACTTGCAGGTGCTGATCAAATCGTCGGTGTTGATATAAATGATAGCAAAGTTGATATGGCTTCGCGGTTTGGTATGACTGATTTTGTTAATCCCTCAAAAGTTGATGGCGATCTAGTTGCACATCTTGTTGAATTAACTAAAGGCGGTGGAGATTATACTTTTGATGCTACCGGTAACGTTAGCGTGATGCGTACTGCTTTAGAAAGTGCTCATAAAGGTTGGGGCGAAAGTGTTATAATCGGAGTTGCGCCCGCTGGAGCAGAAATCTCAACAAGACCTTTTCAGCTTGTTACAGGAAGGGTATGGCGTGGAACTGCCTTTGGTGGGGCTAGAGGGAGGACAGATGTCCCAAAAATTGTAGATTGGTATATGGATGGAAAAATTGAAATCGATCCTATGATTACTCATAAATTGTCTCTTGATGATATTAATAAGGGTTTCGATTTAATGCATGAAGGAAAATCAATTCGTGCTGTGGTAGAGTATTAATTGGTGGAGGCGTCTCCAGCAGAGATTTACAGTTACTTTGATGAAAATACGAATGCGGCGTGCTACATTGTAAAGGATCCAAGTTCTGGCTCTTGTGCTGTGATTGACTCGATACTCGACTTTGACCTTTCAGCTGGAAAAATTACGACTAAACATGCAGATATGATAATAAGCGAAATACAATCTATGGGATTGAGTCTTGAGTGGATTATCGAAACTCATGTTCACGCAGATCACTTATCAGCCGCGCCTTATCTCGCGAGTGAGCTAGGGGGAAAAATTGCCATTGGATCTAATATTGATGCTGTCCAGAAAGTTTTTGGAAAAATTTTCAATGCTGGCACAGAATTTCAAATGGATGGAAGTCAATTTGATCGGTTGTTTGAGGACGGTGACGAATTTCACATTGGTGATTTAGCTGTACAGGTCATGCATACACCGGGCCATACTCCTGCCTGTGTTACATATGTAGTTGGAGATGCGGCCTTTATCGGTGATACATTGTTTATGCCCGACTTTGGGACAGCTAGAGCTGATTTTCCTGGAGGTTCTGCAACTGAGTTATACAACTCTATCGTGAAAATCTTATCTCTTCCTGAGGAAACACGGTTATTTCTTTGTCATGACTATAAGGCACCTGGTAGAGATTGTTTTGCTTGGGAAACTACTGTGAAAGTTCAAAAAGAGAGCAACGTGCATATTGGTGGAAAAAAAACTAAGGAAGAGTTTGTTGAGTTTAGAGTGAAACGTGATTCTCAACTTTCTATGCCAAAGCTTATAATCCCATCGATTCAAACAAATATGCGAGCAGGTAACCTACCTGAGCCAGAAGACAATGGAACACAATATTTAAAGATTCCAATAAATAAATTATAAAATTAGTTTTTTGAGTGAGGTTTTAGTGGAAATTATTTCTGAAAATTTATGTTACGGCGGGATTCAGGGTGTGTATAAGCATGCGTCTTCAGCTTGTAATTGTGATATGACATTTGGGGTATTCCTCCCGCCACAAGCTAAATTGGATAAAGTTCCAGTGATTTGGTTCCTTTCAGGTCTTACGTGCACACATGAAAACGCTATGGTTAAAGCGGGAGCGCAGGGATGGGCATCCAAGCACGGAGTTGCAATTGTATTTCCAGACACTTCCCCAAGGGGGGGGCAAGTCGCGGACGATGAAGCATACGACCTGGGGCAGGGTGCTGGCTTCTATGTTGACGCAACTGAAAATCCTTGGTCACCACATTTCAAAATGTGGACATATATAACCGAGGAATTACAAAAATTAGTTTTAAGTGAGTTTTCAGTTGATGATCAAAAACAAGGAATTATGGGTCATTCAATGGGGGGGCACGGGGCGTTGACAATGGCGTTTAGTTTGCCAAAATTGTTTAAGTCAGTTTCAGCATTTTCACCAATTTGTAATCCAACAAAATCTGATTGGGGTAAAAAACAGTTTAATGCATATCTTGGACCTAATAAAAAGCTTTGGCGAGCCCATGATGCAACTATTCTTATGGAAGAGAAGGGCTTTGATAATCGTGTTTTAATTGACCAGGGTGAGGCAGACAACTTTAACGATTTGCTTATGCTTGATTCAATAAAGTTAGCGATTGCACGTCGAAAACAGGTTGCATCAGTACGTGTTCATAACGGTTATGACCATAGTTATTTTTTTATTCAAAGCTTTATGGAAGACCATATTAAGCATCACGCTGAGTCACTTTAACTATCTCAAACCTTTACATAGATTAAATTTATTATATTTGTAGAGGCTTTTATTTTCGTTTGTAAAGAGTTCACTAGGAGTGAAAGCTCTGAGGAGTTATTGTTATGGGGGACTCAAGATGACAAAAATTCATGAAGTGCTTATCGTAGGTGGAGGAGCCTCAGGACTTGCAACTGCCTCTAGCTTAAGAAAAAGAAACCCAAAGTTAGATATAACAGTAATAGAACCAGCAGAAAAACATTATTATCAGC
>CAJIZW010000083.1 GCA_905181985.1 uncultured Paracoccaceae bacterium
ACCTTGTCTAACCAAGGCTGGCGAGTGAGCTCCCGTAGAAGCATCTGCAAAAAGCATCTGCACATCGCGAGCTCTAGCATCTTTACTGTTAACTTTGTACGCAGAACCAGAGTCCCTTGCGATTCGCCGTACCACTTCAAATTCAGAAAATTCAGCATATTGAGCAGGCGCTGATCGATCTGAATTATCAATTTTTAAAGCTACTTCAGCAAAGTTCTTTGCTGAACGAGAGGCAGTACCAGAAAAAATAACATCATCCATACCAGAACCTCGCATTGCTGTAGGACGATTTTCTCCCATAACCCATCGGAGCGCTTCAAGCAGATTTGATTTTCCGCAGCCGTTAGGCCCAACAACACCGGTAAGACCGTCTGAGATTACCAAATCTGTGGAATCAACGAAACTTTTAAATCCATTTAATCTTAGTTTAGAAAATCGCAAGTAACCCTTCTCTCTGCTTAGGCCTCGAATAAAGTGGAGAAAGCCCACTATTAGATAATAAACACTTCATGTTGTAAGAACAACTACTTTATATACACAATGTATGCATTTGCAATCAACACGGCTGACACTGTTACAACTTTTTTTATTCAACTAAGAGATAATGCTTGACGATTCATTCTCGTAAAGCGCATGTTGCGTTCACAAGGTTCAATTTATTTTGCAAAAGCAATTTATGATGAAATGGGAATATGGTAAGAGTGACCCAAATCGGGGCTCAAAGCCAAAGCCGCCCCCGCGACTGTAAGCGGTGAGCAACTATCTAAACGTCACTGGGATTTATTCTTGGGAAGACAGATACGTAGCCACGACCCGCAAGCCAGGAGACCAGCCTTGAAATGTTTAAACCCCAGCCGTCGGGTGTGACGGTAATAGGAGAAAGAAATGCAAGGTCAAACAAAAGTATTAACACTACCCACTGAAATTACAAACTCTAGCAGCCAGTTTGGAGCAATATTTGGAGCTATTATAATTGGAGGTTTCCTTTTATTTGCATCAGGATTTGCTCAGGCTACTATAGTGCATGATTCAGCTCATGATTTAAGGCACTCTATGGCATTTCCCTGCCACTAGAAAATGTTCAAAAATATATTTGTGAGTGCCGTGTTTTGCGGTACAGTAGCAGGAGCATTAGCGACAGTGATGCAAATGCTATTAATAACTCCACTTTTATTAGAGGCTGAGCTTTTTGAGACAGGGCAAAGTATTCACTTTATCACTGATGGCTCTCCAGAGAGCCCTGTAAAGCACGTTGATATCTGGCAAGACCCGTACCGTCATCTGATGACCCTATGCTTTAATCTTGTAACGTTTACAGGCTTTGGGTTTTTACTTTTAGCGGCTATAACCTTTTTCGGTAAACGTGGATTTACCATAAGTAAAGCAGAGGGTATCGTTGCAGGAGTATGTGGTTTTTTTATTTTCCAACTCGCTCCCGCAGTGGGTCTGCCACCGGAGCTTCCTGGAACAATTAGTGTGGCCGTGGGACTTAAGCAAACCTGGTGGATAGCTACTATTTTTTGTACGACAATAGGAATTTTATTACTTTTCCTTTCAAAGCATAAAATACTAACAGGTTTTGGTATTATATTTATTATAATTCCTCATTTGATAGGGCACCCCAAACTGGAAACTTACTTTGGTGTCGCTCCTCCAGAACTAGCAGCAGAGTTTGCCTCGCGAGCTTTGGCAGTTAGCCTAGTCTCGTGGATAATTTTAGGGCTTACTGCAAGTCAGTTTTGGAAATATTTAGAAAAGGATTAAGGAATTATGAAGATACCTACAACCGTTATAACCGGCTTTCTAGGCTCAGGTAAAACAACACTTATTCGTGAATTATTGCAAAACACCGAAGGAAAGCGAATAGCATTAATAATTAATGAGTTTGGAGATCTGGGAGTCGACGGGGACATATTAAAAGGTTGCGGTGATGAAACATGCTCTGAGGATGATATCATGGAGCTCTCAAATGGGTGTATCTGTTGTACTGTTGCTGAAGATTTTATACCCACCATAAGTAAACTATTAGAACGAGAGATAAAACCTGATCATATCGTAATTGAAACGTCTGGCCTTGCATTACCCCAACCACTTATAAGAGCATTCAATTGGCCAGAAATATCTACCCAGGTTACAGTTGACAGCGTAATAACAGTTGTGGATGGCGACGCAGCTCATAAAGGTCAGTTCTCCAGTAGTCTAGAGGCTATTGAAAAACAGCGGGAACAAGATGAAAATATCGATCACGACACACCAATATCGGAATTATTTGAAGATCAGTTGGCGTGCGCAGATTTAATAATTATAAATAAATCTGATCTAATATCAATCTCTGAAATGAAAAGTTTACGCGCTGAATTGAGTTTAAATACCCGGGCAGGCGTCCAAATAATTCAATCCACCATGGGAAGGGTACCATCAAAAATACTTTTGGGACAAAATGTAAGTGCAGAAAAGGATATCCAAAGTCGTCATGAAATTCACCATGATCACCACCACGATGATCACCACCACGATGACTTTGAAAGCTTTATTGTAACATTACCAGAAATAACAAACCAAAAAGAATTTATAAAAAGGTTGGAAGGCGTGATAGAATACCATGATATCCTTAGATTGAAAGGGTTTGCCGCGATAAAAGGAAAGCCAATGCAAATGACAGTTCAAGCTGTGGGTCCTCGAATAGAGACGTATTTTGAAAATTCTCCAAACCAAAATAATACCCGAGAAACAAAATTAGTGGTCATAGGTCATAGTGGGCTTAATAAAGACGCTATTTCAAACTCACTCCAGGGATGAAGCTCCAAACCCGTATAGGTGATCCGTCCTCCGAGGAAGGAACTAAACTTCTGAAGGATAGCTACTCATTAATGAGTTCCCTGTTCCCTCCCGAAGATAATCATGCTCTTTCTATCGACGATTTTAACAAACCAAACATACGTTTTATTATAGCTGAAAAAAATAGTGTCCCTTGTGGTTGTGGAGCGCTTGCAATTAAATCCAACTATGGTGAATTAAAGTCAATATATGTCGATGAAATAAGCCGGGGAAATGGTATTGGTGACTTAATTATGATGGGTCTAGAGACAGAGGCTAAGAGGCTTTCACTGAAAAAACTATATCTAGAGACTGGAGCTAATCTTCTGGCAGCAATCAGTCTATATAAAAAATTTGATTTCAAAGAGTGTGGTCCCTTTGGAGAATATAAGGAAAGTCCCCACAGCTTTTTTATGTCTAAGAAAATAAAATAGTGCACTTATTAGCCGCAAAATCTGGTACAATTGATGATGGTCTGGAGCCATTTGATTTATCACAAACCCCAGCAGATCTTCTATTTATTTCATCTGCAGACTCTGAATTAACAGCTATAAGTGAAGCCATCACAGAAACAAATCATCAAACTAGTGTAAGGCTTGCCAGCCTCAATCATCTGCAACATCCGATGTCTGTTGACTTACATTTAGAAAAAACAGTGTCTAAGTGTAAATTGGTAATTATTCGAGTTTTAGGTGGTCTGGGGTATTGGCAATATGGGGTAGAGCAATACTCTTCCGTGTTAAGAGAAAATAATATTCCAATCGCATTTTTACCAGGTGATGATAAACCTGATCCAGAATTGCGTGGCCTTTCTACTTTAAATGACACAGACTACGACCAGCTTTGGGGCTATTTGGTAGAAGGTGGGTTAGAGAATACTGGTAATTTTCTAAAATATACAAACTCAATTCTAAAAGGAAATACGCATCCTCCTAGCCCCAAGCCAGTATTAAAGGCCGGAGTTTATTGGCCTGGTGAAGGGATAACTACACCCAAAGAAGTTCACAAGCATTGGAAACCTGATCAACACGTCGTGCCGATAGTATTCTACCGGGCGCTTATTCAGGGGGTCGGACTAAATCCAGTAAATAGGCTGGTAAAAGCCTTATTAAAAGATAATCTGAATCCTTTACCAATATTTGTAGCCTCTTTAAAAGATCCCCTATGTCAGGCCACAATTGAAACAATTTTTGATCAACATCCCCCTACTGTTATTCTTAACAGTACGGCATTTTCAGTTAACTCTCTTAACTCAGACCACGTAAGACCCGTAAACCCATTAACTTCAGTATCAGCTAATAAGGCTCCAGTATTTCAAGTGATTTTTTCGTCATCTACCGAGGAGGTATGGGAGTCTGAACTAAATGGCTTATCAGGTAGAGATATAGCCATGAATGTTGCGCTTCCTGAAGTTGACGGAAGGATTCTATCTAGAGCTGTAAGCTTTAAGGGGGAGTCTTTTTATGATGAAATGACGGAATGTTCTATTACAACTTATAGAGCTAGAGGTGATCGTATAACATTTGTTAGCAGTTTAGCCAAGAACTGGTGTGCTCTAAGACAAGTTCAAAATGAACATTCCCGCCCTGCATTCATAATGGCAAACTATCCGAACCGAGACGGTAGGCTAGCTAATGGAGTGGGTTTGGATACTCCTGAATCCTTAATAACAGTTTCAAAAGAATTAACTAAACATGGTTACAAATTGGATAACTTTCCAAAGTCCTCTGCAGATCTAATGAAAAAACTAACGTCTGGGCCAACTAATTGGCTCCCAGATCGAGTTAAAAGATTGGGAGGTGAGTTTTATCCTCTAGATAATTATATACATGAATATAAAAAACTTCCATATGAGTTCAGGTCTAAAATTGAAAGCCGTTGGGGATCCCCTGAAAATGACCCATTTATTAAGTTCTCATCGAAAAAATTACATAAAAAGAAAATTAAAGGTTTTGCACTATCAATACATCGCTTTGATAATGTCATAGTTGGACTTCAACCCGCCAGAGGATACAATATTGACGCGAAGGAAACATATCACAGTCCAGATTTAATGCCTCCTCATAATTATATAGCTTTTTACTTCTGGATCAGGTTCGAATTTAAAGCTCATGCAATTGTCCATATGGGCAAGCATGGTAATTTAGAGTGGCTTCCAGGAAAATCACTAGCTTTAAGCAACTCTTGTGCACCCGAAGCCATTTTAGGCCCAACTCCACATATTTATCCATTTATAGTAAATGATCCAGGTGAAGGAACGCAAGCAAAGAGGCGGTCTCAGGCTGTTATAATTGACCATTTAACTCCCCCAATGGCTAGGGCAGAAACATATGGACCCTTAAGAGAACTTGAAGGTCTAATTGACGAATACTACGAAGCACATTCGATTGATCAAAGAAGAGCAACCATCCTCCAAAAAGAAATATTAAGTTTAACTGGTTCATCAGGCCTTTCCGACGATATAGGCCTTGTAGGAGGCGGTGATGAGAATGATTTAGCTAAATTAGATGCTTATTTATGTGATCTCAAAGAGGCTCAAATAAGAGATGGCTTACATATTTTTGGCCTTTCACCATCTGGGAGCTTAGCTAGGGATCTCATAATATCTTTGACCAGGCTCCCAAGAAATGATGGGCGCGAGGGGGACGCTTCCCTCACTCAAGCTATAGCAAACGATTTAAATTTAAATATGAATACGCTCGATGCTAATATGGCTCAGTCATGGGAAGGTCCATTTCCAAGGGAATTAGAGGATATTATAGAAGATAAATGGAGGTCTTTTGGAGATACTATCGAGCGTGTGGAAATCTTTGCACAAAAATTACTTGAGGGTGAAGTAAAGTCTCCAGGGAGCCAAACCAACCACGTTCTAGGTAAGATAAATATTGAAGTTCAACCTACTGTTTCAAAATGCGGAGAATCTGAGATTTTGGGAATACTAAATGCATTAAATGGAGAGTTCATCCAGCCTGGCCCGTCAGGTGCGCCCACAAGAGGGCGGTTAGATGTGTTACCAACCGGAAGAAATTTTTATTCTGTCGACAGTCGTGCAATGCCAACCATTACAGCTTGGAATATAGGGTGGAAATCAGCAAACTTATTACTTGAAAAGCATTTACAAGATAATGGTGATTGGTTGAGGACAATACTTCTATCTGCATGGGGCACCTCAAATATGCGCACTGGTGGTGATGATATAGCTCAATGCTTGGCCTTAATGGGGGCAAAACCAAAATGGGATGATATGAGCAAGAGAGTGACAGGTTTTGAAATCCTACCCTTAAGTGTTTTGGGAAGGCCACGCGTAGATGTAACTTTACGTATCTCAGGTTTTTTTCGAGATGCATTTCCTCAGTTAATCTCCCTTGTCGATAGTGCAGCTACAGCAATAATGAACTTAGATGAGCCTGTTGAACAAAATCTAGCAGCCGCTAGATTTAAATCAGGTGAGGACAGAACTAGAGTTTATGGGGCTAAGCCCGGCGCATATGGCGCTGGGCTACAAGCGTTGATCGACGAAAGGATATGGAACTCTAAAAGTGATTTAGGCGCAGCTTATATAGAGTGGGGTAGCTATGCTTACGGGAAGGATTCTAATGGTAAAAAGAAAACAGAGGATTTTGAAACACGACTGAAACAAACCGAAGCGATAGTACAAAATCAAGATAATCGAGAGCATGATATACTAGATAGTGATGATTACTATCAGTTTGAAGGTGGGGCTGCAGCTGCAGTTTCAACTTTACAAGGGATTGATAGACCCATCTATCATAACGATCACTCCAGGCCCGAAAGACCAATAATTAGAACGCTGGAAGAAGAAATATCTAGAGTAGTAAGATCACGAGTGGTAAACCCTAAATGGATAAATGGCGTCAAAAGACATGGTTATAAAGGCGCTTTTGAAATGGCTGCCACATTGGATTATTTATTTGCTTTCTCCGCCACGACTGGAGCTGTTAAAAGCCATCACTTTGATTTGACCTACGAAGCATATCTTGAAGACGTTGAAACCTTTAATTTCATAAAAGATAACAACCAGTCAGCCCTATTTGAAATGGCTCAAAAATTTAAAGAGGCTTTAGACAGAGGCCTATGGAGGCCAAAGTCTAATTCTGCAAGAGCTCTGCTAGAAAAATTGATTCTAAAATAAATTTTTATGGCCAAGACTTGTCGTTAGACACATTAGAAAATAGAAACTATAGTTGGCACTAATAAACCTTGAATGTCATACATAATAGTAACCGTTAAAACTAAAGTATAAGCGTTAGGATAAGAGAAGATGACTGAAACTAAACCTCAAGATACCGATAGACATAATCTAAAAATGCAGAAAAAAAAGGTTGCTAGAGATAAAATAATGGCAACTAAAACTGAAAAAAAAGGCTTGATTATTGTCAATACTGGGAAAGGAAAGGGCAAGAGTTCAGCCGCTTTTGGTATGATCTTTCGTTGTATAGCACACGAAATGCAGTGTGCTGTGGTCCAGTTTATAAAAGGCGGTATGAGTACGGGGGAACGTGATCTAATCTTGAAGAATTTTTCTAATACATGCTCTTTTAACACAATGGGAGAAGGGTTCACATGGGAAACCCAAGACAAAGCGCGAGATATGGAAATGGCTGGCGCTGCTTGGGAAAAAGCTAAAAACCTAATTCGTGATCCTAAAAATACTATGGTTTTACTAGACGAAATTAATATCGCCTTGAGATACGATTATATCGATGTAAAAGACATTACCGAGTTCCTATTAAATGAAAAACCTGAAATGACCCATGTCGTACTGACTGGCAGAAATGCAAAAGAAGAATTAATTGAAATTGCAGATTTAGTTACAGAAATGGAGTTAGTAAAACACCCATTTAGGGGAGGAATAAAAGCTCAAATTGGTGTTGAGTACTAGCATTATTTACTACTATTATTTCTAACCTCGGAAACAGTTTGACTTGTTGAAAGAACCTCATCATCAATCTTAAGCTCGATAACAGACAATAAGCCCGAAGCTACAGCCTGATCGTAAGCCGCTACAAAATCTTCTGTTTTTTGCACTTTTACACCAAAACCACCATAAGCCTTAGCAAGAGCAGCAAAATCTGGATTATGAATCTCTGTACCAGAAACTCTACCTGGATAGTGTTTTTCCTGATGCATACGGATCGTAGCATATTTGCCGTTATTAACAACAATTACTATTATTGCTAATTTATTATGCGCCGCAGTAGACATCTCGTTGAGCGTCATCTGAAAGCAACCGTCTCCCGCCATACATATAACTGTCTTGTCAGGAAACCTTAATTTTGCCGCTATAGAGGCAGGAAATCCGTAACCCATACTTCCCGACGTAGGACCTATTGCGGTTGGATACTCTTTAAATACAAAGTATCTATGTAAAAATGCAGCGTAATTTCCAGCACCGTTTGTTACAATTGAATCCTCTGGTAAGTTATTCGACAACCACTCTATAATTTTTTCGAGCTTTACTGGTCCAGGGGTCTCTTTTGGAGTGATCCAATTTAAGTAATTATTTCTTACCTCATTGGTCCGAGCACTCCATTCTGGGTTAACTAATTTAGGTAGATCAATAAACTGGTTTAATATGTTCTCTGTTGAACTCAACACAGATAAGGTCGGTTGGTAAACATGACCAAGTTCATTAGGATCCTTGTGAATATGGATTATTTTTTGTTCAGGCTTTTTAGGGTCGATTAACTCGTATCCACCAGTTGCAATTTCACCAAGCCTTGTTCCAATAGCTATTATGAGATCCGATTCTTTAACAGTTTTTGCCAAAGCTGGGTTCATCCCAGTTCCTAAATCTCCAATATAACAATCATGACGGTTATCCATTAAGTGTTGTCGTCTGAAAGTTGTTGCGACTGGTAAATTAAAATTTTTGACAAAAACTCCAAGGTTTTTCACTGCTTCTTTGCTCCAACCTGTACCTCCAGCAATTACCAGTGGACGCTCTGCTTTAATTATCGCCTTTTCTATTTTTTTGACTTCACTATCTGAAGTAAATTGCTGTCCTAAAACTACCCTTGGACGATCTGGTACTTCACAAACTCCTGAAAGAATATCCTCTGGTAAAGATATAATTACTGGCCCTGGACGACCTCCCTGAGAGACTTGAAAGGCCCGAGAAATATACTCTGGTAACCTTTTTAGGTCTTTTACCTCCGCCACCCACTTGGCTATTGGGGAAAAGAATCTCTCATAATCTATTTCCTGAAAAGCTTCTCGATCTCTATGCTCTAAAGGGACCTGCCCAACAAAAACAATTAACGGAGTACTATCCTGCATAGCGATATGGACACCAGAAGATGCATTGGTAGCACCAGGGCCACGGGTTACAAACACTACTCCAGGGCTACTCGTAATTTTTGCATCTGCTTCTGCCATCATGGCAGCTCCACCCTCTTGTCGACAGACAATGTTCTCGATACCACTATTATAAAGTCCATCAAGTGCAGCCAAAAAGCTTTCACCCGGAACCGAAAACACTCTTTTGATCCCATTAACTTTAAGTTGATCTACAAGAATATGCCCACCATGTCTTAACGCCATTTTCTTAACTCCATTTTTGTCATACTTTAAAAGTTCCTGGAATATTGTCTATATCATAAAGAATATAGTCTGCCATTATCTCTGCTATTTTAGGAGCAAGGCTAAATCCAATCTTAAACCCACCATTAGCAATATATGCATCCTTATAAAGAGGGTGTTTACCTAAAATAGGCAGTCTCTTTCTAGCAGACGGCCTAACGCCAGCCCATCGAGAGATTATTTTAGCTGACTTAAGTATTGGAACATTAATAATCGCTTTTTGATATAGGTCATCTAACAAAGAGTCATTGGTATTCGCATCAACAAAAAGTTTTTCATTTGTCGACCCTATCGCTACAGTTCCGTCCAGGTGAGGCACAACATGAATTCCATTGGCAGATAATTGTGGCATATCAGAAGCGTCATATCCTACTATCAAAGCCTGTCCTTTCACACCGCTGCCCACAGGTTGAGTCAATTCCTTGGAAATATTCTCTAAATCTTCGTAGCCCGTAGCATACAATACTTTTCCTTGCTCAGCTGCATCTCCAATTATTATTTCACTGCCAGATTTTGTGATAGCTTTAGCTAGTGCAGATAGCACTGCGCTCGGAGTTATACTCGCGCTTAGATTATCATATATATATAATCCAGTTTTTGATAATGGCTTCCATTCTCCAAACCTTTCGCCACCCACTATATTCCAAACCATACTTCCCCCCCACCTAGTCTTGGCGCCTTCAACTCTTTCGTTTGCCAAAGCCATTTGCCGCTGATCTTGTATCGATTGAAGTCTTCCTGAGTTTATAAAACCAGTTGATTTTCCAGATTTATACTCGACGTTAGTCCAGTATTTTTTTGACATTGCTAAACTATCAAATTGAAATTGTTTTTTTGTATTCCAATTATCAGGGGTATGAGGAGATAGTGCTCCAACTAAGCTCCCACTTGAACCAAAACCAATACCCGATTTTTCGATTATTCGAACCTTTACACCCCTAGTTACGCATGACCAACCTATGCTAAGACCAAAGATACCAGCACCGTAAATTGTAACATCAGCCGTAGACAAGTTTATTCCCTTTCATCATTATTAAATTAAAATCTACTTTAAGGCTTAAGAAAATGATCGACACTCAACCTCCTATTAGTTGGATAGATAATAGAATTCCTGTTTCTTGTAAATTTAACGATTCCTATTATTCAATTTACGGGGGTATAGAGGAAACAAATTTTGTTTTTCTTTCTGGGAATAACTTACCAGTCAGGTTTTGTGATGGATTTCAAATTGCTGAATTAGGCTTTGGAACAGGGCTAAACATGTTGGTCTCAATCGAAGCATTTCTTAAGGCTAATATAAAAGGAACTTTACATTATACGTCCTTTGAAAAATACCCTCTAAATAAAAATCAGGCTGAAAAGGCTCTCAAAAGTTTTCCAACACTAAATAGAAACTTTTTATTAGATCAGTGGAGTCAGGAAACTTTTAAGATTATCTCAGATCGTGTAATTGCAACTGTAATTATTGGGGATGCTAGGAAAACATTGAAAGAGTGGGATGGAAAAGCAGACGCTTGGTTTTTGGATGGTTTTTCACCAGCAAAAAACCCAGAATTGTGGGAGTCTAACTTACTAAAAAATGTATCAATTAAAACAAAAAAAAATGGAACTTTCGCTACCTATACCGCAGCTGGCGCTGTAAGACGCAATTTATCCAACTCTGGCTTTTTCGTAGAAAAAGTGGCAGGTTTTGGCCGGAAGCGGCATATGTGTAAAGGAACTCTAATTTAATGCAAAAAAACTGGCGTCTTGGGATTCTTTTTATGATTTTGGCGTCATCTAGTTTTGCAATCCAAGATGGTATTTCTCGTTATCTGGCCAACGAGTATAATGTCATGATGGTTGTAATGATTAGATATTGGTTTTTTGCTGCCTTTGTTATTTTGTTGGCTAGCAGAAAACCAGGCGGGCTAAAAGCTGTTGCAAAAACACAGCAACCTATTCTGCAGTTTGCCAGAGGCATGCTTCTTGCGTTAGAGGTTTGTGTAATAGTACTAGCTTTTACGCTTTTAGGTCTAGTAGAAAGTCACGCCATTTTTGCCTGCTATCCTTTAATAGCTACGGCACTATCTGTCCCAATACTTGGTGAAAAAGTGGGGTGGCGTCGATGGTTAGCAATTAGTGTCGGATTTATTGGTGTACTAATAATACTCCAACCTGGGGTCACTGTATTTTCACCTTTCGCACTTTTGGCTCTAGCCTCCGCACTAATGTTCGCACTTTATAGCCTCTTAACACGACTTGTTGCCCAAAAAGATGCAACTGAAACCAGTTTCTTTTGGACTGGTGTCTCTGGTGCTGTTACTATGACGATATTAGGAGTTTGGTACTGGGAGGCTATAGCCAAAGTTGATTATTTTTGGATGCTATTCTTATGTAGTACAGCCGTACTTGGACACTATTTCTTGATACGCTGCTATGAAGCGTCAGAAGTAAGTGTTGTACAACCCTTTGCATATCTCCAACTTGTCTTCGTAACTATAATTGGGGTTTTAGTGTTCAATGAAACTCTTGAACTAAATGTCTTATTAGGCGTAACCATAGTCGTAACAGCAGGAATATTTACCTTTTATAGGTCAAATAAAGTTACTTCTTAATGGTATCGTATAAGTCTCTCCACACTAATTGACCATTAAGGCGTGCCTCATATGGTAGAAGACTTTCAGCCACTCTCATTACATAATTTCTAGTCTCCCTGTATGGGATATCCTCTATCCAGTCTATTATATCTATATTTTTGTTACGCGGGTCACCAAACATAGCTATCCATTTATCTAGCCTAGTAGGGCCAGCATTATACGCTGCTGAAACTAATATAATATTTCCACCAAAACGTTCGGATAACTCATCAAGGTAGGTAATTCCTAATTTTACGTTGTAGGTAGGGTCAAAGATAAGGCGTTTCTTTGAATAAACAATGCCAATTTTATCAGCCATTTCTTTAGCAGTTTTCGGCATTAATTGCATTAAACCTCGAGCACCTACGGGACTAATAACCTCGGGATTAAATTCACTCTCCCTGCGAATTACCGATAGTGGTAGAATTTTCCTAAAATTATCACTGAATTTTACTCCAGTTGGAAGTTCTATGGGATAATAGGTTCTAAATATTTGAAAACCTTCTCTGGCCGCCTGTTTTGTTATCATCAAGGACACGTGTGTTTCACCTAATTCATTTGCAAAATTAGCTAACTCACTAAATTCATTTTTGGTACTTTTCTCAGAAAGGTGAACAAGTAGTCTTTCGGTTAAATACCTACTCCCGGCACCACTTGCTTGGATAGCAGCTTTTAACACAGAAGAGTTAGAGAACCTGCCATTTTGCCAATCCGTAAAGGGTTCTTTGCCAGTCATATCTATTAGATCAGGGTTTTGCAAAAATCCGACGGATAATTGTCCATAGAAACTAGATAAGTATTTCGATGATTCTTTAAAGTGTTTTTGAGAATTTTCAAAATCACCTAACTCTTTATAAGTTAAGCCAAGCCAGTAACCAGCCCTGCCTAAGGAGACTGGAGTAAATACATTAGAAGAAAACCTCTTAAAGTGTATTAAGGCTTTCTTAGGTTGAGTTAGTTTTTTTAAAGCTACAAACCCTGCAAGCCACTCTAAATCTGCATAATCATGACCCTTTTTAAGGTGGTGGCTAGTGGCTAAATCGTACCCTGTATCAAATCTTCCAGATCTCACCATTTCTCGAGCTAATACTCTTCGCCAATCAGCCCAAGCCTGAGGGGTTCCTAATCTTTCCTTTGACCTTGAACGGTCAATTAAAATTTCAATAGCGCTATCCCAGTAACCGTTCCTGAGCCTCCACAAAAAACGTTCGTAAGCAAGGCCAGGGTCATCTTCAACTGTACTAGGAATCAAATTAATTAAAGCATTCACCCTCGGTTTATTTTCTCTTAGTGCAATTTTGGCACGGGCAAGAACCCTCATATCTTTATTAACCAATGGTAACATTCGAGATGCTGAATCTGTAAACCCCTGCCATAGCATTGAATCAAGTCTAACTGAATTAAACCCTTCAACGGTTAAACTATTCCTCGATATATATGCTTTATGTTCATTCTCGGTTAAATCAAAGCTTTTCCAAGTCCGCTGAATTTCTTTTGCAGCTTCAAAACCTCTTTCACTATTTATTAACGCTTCCGCATACCTTAATGACCCAGTACCAGTTTGCGGTTTTTGTTCTGCAAAGTAATTAATTACTTTTTGAGGGGTTTCTCCCCTACGAATGTTTTGCTCACACCTTTTTCTAAGAAGCTTAAGACCTGGCCAATCTGAATTTTTTTTTAGGAATTCTATACACTCTTCAAAGGAACCCTGCTCTCCTCTCAACCAAAGCCAATCAGCCAAGTCTCGAGCCTCTGGCCTTATTAAATTTAACCTTATATTATCAACTTTGGTCCAGTTTCCTTGATCTGCATTTGAAATCACTTCTTTTAACTTTTTAAATTCTTCAGTCGCATTTGCTATCGTAAATAATCCAATAAATGCTATTAGAGTAGCAATTAGAAGTTTACTGGATAAAGACGTCATAAAACTAGATTTCCTTTTACATTTTTATTCTAGCTCGAATAATAAAGTAGGCAATAGTGAACCTAGTGTTTAATATTACTTGCGACTATGTTTTACTAAGTTTATTCATTTAACTAACACTAATTAAAGGAGATCTATAAATGTTCCACGGATCATTACCTGCATTGGTAACACCAATGAAAAATGGAGAAGTAGATTTTGATGTGATTCAAGAACTAGTTGAGTGGCATATCAACCAAGGTTCAAACGGATTAGTTCCTGTAGGCACTACTGGAGAAAGCCCGACATTAAGTCATCAAGAACATGACGCGGTGGTGGATTGCGTAGTTAACGCTGCCAAAGGAAGAATACCAATTATTGCTGGAGCCGGATCGAACAACACTGCCGAGACCGTGAGGTTAGTAAAACATGCGAAAAAATCTGGGGCTAATGCTGCACTTGTTGTTACACCTTATTATAATAAACCCACACAGGAAGGGATGATATTACACTTTTCTGAGGCGGAGAAATGTGACTTACCTATAATTATATACAATATTCCACCTCGCTCAGTAGTTGACATGTCTCCTGAAACTATGGGGCGGCTGGCACGTTTACCTAATATAATCGGAGTAAAAGATGCTACAGGTGATGTAGCACGCGTATCACTTCAACGTATTTCGTGCGGAAATGACTTTGTTCAACTTTCTGGGGAAGACGCATCTGCAATAGGCTTTAATGCCCAGGGCGGTGTTGGTTGTATAACAGTAACAGGTAATGTAGCACCTAAGCTTTGCGCAGAAATGCAGGCTGCTACCTTAAATGGTAATTATAAGAAGGCTTTAGAGTACCAAGACCTACTTATGCCACTGCATAAAGCAATATTTACCGAACCAGGGGTTTGTGGAGCAAAATATGGACTTTCCGTATTAGGAAAATGTTCGGCGGAAGTGAGATCACCTCTTTCAGAGCTAACATCAAATACAAAAAAGTTAATTGAAAGTGCCATGAGCCATGCAGGCCTATAAAACCAATTTAAGTTAATTTCTTAATCTCCTGAATGTCTAAACCAAGAATAAAGTGACGGCAGATAAATTATGTCTAAAAAGGTAGAAAATCCTAACTACAAAATAATAGCAGAAAATCGACGAGCTCGGTATGATTACTCTATTGAAGATGATCTTGAGTGTGGAATTTCTTTAGAAGGTTCTGAGGTAAAAAGCCTCCGTACAGGTAAAACACAAATCATTGAAAGCTATGCTTCGGTAGACCACTCCGAATTATGGTTAGTGAATTGCTATATACCTCCATATAACCATGCCAACTATTTTGCACACGAAGAAAGGCGCCGAAGAAAGCTTCTAGTCTCACGGAAAGAATTATCAAAACTATGGTCAGCAACTCAAAGAGACGGTATGACATTAGTGCCACTAGTTTTGTATTTTAACCATAAAGGACGAGCAAAGTTAAAAATTGGAATAGCAAAAGGTAAAAAACAAGCTGACAAACGAGCTACAGAGGCAAAACGAGATTGGCAAAGACAAAAATCTCGACTTTTAAAAGAACATACTTAAGTTACGAAATGATAGATAAACACGGAGGAAATATGGATGATAATTCAAGTACTTTAGTTTCAACTGGATGGTTGTCTTACAATTTAAAAAATCCAAATATTCGAATAATTGATGCTTCATGGTATCTCCCGGGTATGAATAGAGATGCTAAAGCCGAGTACGAGAATTCCCATATACCTGGAGCACGCTTTTTTGATATAGATGAAATATGTGATCTTAGGGTCAAACTTCCGCACATGGCCCCAACTCCAGAAAAGTTTATATCTCGAATTCGTGGGATGGGTATCGGCGACAGTCATCAGATCGTTATTTATGACGGTGCAGGATTATTCTCAGCCGCTCGTGTTTGGTGGTTATTTAAATTAATGGGGAAAAAAGATGTTTCGGTTCTTGATGGCGGTTTTCCAAAATGGATCAAAGAAGGGCACCCACAAGACAATCAACAAATCACCTTGCGAGACAAACACTTCACAGCAAACTTTACAGAAGCTTTAGTTAAAAATGTGACTCAAGTTTCTGAGGCTTCAAAACTAGGAAACCATACAATCTTAGATGCGCGCGACTCTGACCGGTTTAAAGGAAAAGCGGAGGAACCTCGAGCTGGGCTCAGAGCTGGACATATTCCTGGGTCAACCAACCTCTATTACAAAGAGCTTCTAAACGATGACGGAACCATGAAGAGTAAAGATAGTCTACGAAGCCTATTTAAAAAGGCTCGAATTGATCATGAAAAACCTATAATCACGACATGTGGGTCTGGGGTTACGGCAACAATTATTTCCTTAGCTTTAGAAATAATTGGGCACAAAAATCACTCTGTGTATGACGGTTCTTGGACTGAATGGGGCCAATTTGATCAGTTACCAGTTGAGGTTGGGTGAATTAATGTTTGAAAAACTTTTTTCTGCACCGCCAGATGAAATATTAGAACTTATGCAAGCATTTAGAAATGACCCACGTCCAAATAAAATTGATCTAGGGGTTGGGGTATACAAAGACCATAATGGCTACACTCCAATCATGAACGCTATAAAAATAGCTGAAAAAAAATTATGGGAATCTGAGTCCACCAAAAGTTATGTTGGGCTCACCGGAGATGTTGAATTTCATCGAGTAATGATAGATCTTATTTTAGGAAATACTATTATACCCGAACGTATCGCCGCCGCCGCTACTCCAGGTGGGACTGGAGCTTTAAGGCAAGGCCTTGAATTAATTAAAATAGCAAATCCAGGTGCAACCATTTGGTTAAGTGCTCCAACTTGGCCAAACCACCCCTCGATTGCAGAACACCTAGAGTTACAAGTCTCTAAATATCGCTATTTTAATAAACTATCTCAGTCAGTTTCTTTTGACGAAATGATTGCAGACCTTTCAAATGCCAAGAAAGGGGACGTAGTATTATTACATGGTTGCTGTCACAACCCCACAGGAGCCAACCTAAATCACAGTCAATGGGTTGCATTGGCCGAACTACTTCGTGCAAAGTGCCTGATACCTTTAATTGATATCGCCTATCAAGGATTTGGGGATGGGTTAGAAGAAGATACAAAAGGCTTACGACACCTTTCTGAAACCCTACCTGAAGTTATAATTGCTTCCAGTTGTTCAAAAAACTTTGGAATTTATAGAGAACGTACGGGTATTATTCTCTTAATTTCAGATAAAAAGTGTCAGAAAAAAACTAATCAAGACATGTTAGCCTTTCTAAACCGAAATAGTTTTTCCTTCCCTCCCGACCACGGGTCACGGTTAGTAACTATGGTCCTTCAAGATACTGCGCTCCGAAAGAATTGGGAGGAGGAATTAAACAAAATACGAAGTGGGATGATTGAAAATAGAGAAAATTTGGCTAGAGAATTCAGAGAGCGCACAGGTTCTGATCACTTTGGTTTCTTATCCGAACATAGAGGTATGTTTTCTTTGCTAGGTTTCTCCGAAGAGAAAGTTTCTGAATTACGTTCTAAGCATGGAATATACATGGTTTCAGATAGCAGAGTGAACATTGCGGCACTTAGTGAGGCAACAATTCCAATAGTTGCTGAAGCAATTATTTCTGTAGGACTCTGATTTAATTAATTTCAATTAAAAGATAATAGATATTGCAGACTTAGGTCAAAACTTTTAAGGCTTATTCTTTATATAAATAATAACTATTCAAGTCTCCGCAACCTTGTAAAAACGGAATATTACATGAGAAAAATAATACCAGGAATTCTGGCTATGACCTTAATTGTCGTAGCCTCAAATATTTTAGTACAATATATATTATTTGATGGTTGGCTTACATGGGGAGCCCTCACATATCCACTAGCATTTTTAACTACTGATGTCATGAATAAGGTTTATGGGCCCTCTGCTGCTAGGAAAGTAATTTTTGTAGGGTTTGTCACTGGCATAGTTTGCTCTCTAATTGGCACTCAAATAGTAAACGACTTTGGTCCACTGGTCACTTTAAGAATAGCAATTGCATCAGGGTTAGGCTTCCTTACTGCTCAAACTATAGATTTAGCCATTTTCGAAAAATTCCGGCAGTCAGTTTGGTGGAAAGCACCTTTAATTTCATCAGTTATAGGTTCTTTTGTAGACACAGCAATTTTCTTTACTGTCGCTTTTTCACTACACTTATCTTGGATTGAACCATTAAACGATGTCTCCTGGGCTAATGAACTAAGGGCATTATTTGGTTTTGGGCCACAATTACCATATTGGATCGGGTTAGGGCTGGCTGATTATGGTGTTAAATTGGGGTTAGCACTTTTAGCTCTGATTCCATTTAACCTATTAGTAAAACAAGTCAATTTAGCAAAAAAAAGAGTTTAATATCAAGAACTAATATGCAATGATTATGTATTGTAAAAATTAAAGAAAGGAGGTGCCTATGTCTAGAATTCAATGGAACATCAAGGTTATAACAACTTCGGAGGTAGAGTTGTAAGGGCAGCCCCTTAAATTCGACCGAGGTTTTTGGTTTTTCCAATTTTCCTTGATCCATAAAATTCGGAAGGGTTGCCAAATAAGTGGGCAACCCTTTCTTTTTTCACGTACATTCTTCTTATGATAAAAGTAACCGAATCAATTTCTATTGCTGACTGGGAGTTAACCGAAACCTTCTCTACTTCTCAGGGACCAGGTGGCCAAAATGTAAATAAAGTTTCAACGGCTGTGGAGTTAAGGTTTTCTGCAGAAAAATCACCACACCTATCTGATTCATTAAAGTCGCGCCTTAAAAAACTTTCTGGAAGTAACTGGACTTCTGATGGTATCCTAATAATTAATGTACAAGAAACCAGGTCTCAATATAGAAACAGACTTATAGCGAAACAGAAACTCAAAAAACTCATATTAGAAGCAACACAAACTCATAAAAGACGCATTCCCACGAAGCCCTCCGCAAGAACTCAAGCAAACCGTATTAATACAAAAAAAAACCGTGGATTAATTAAAATCCTCCGAGGAAAAATTAACAATGAAAACTGACATCCTATCCCGAAGGAATAAAGTGCTAGGTAAAAATTTTCCTACATTTTATGATAAACCTATTCACCTCGTTCGAGGGGAAGGAGTATGGCTTTATGATTCAGAAGGAAAAAAATACCTCGATTGCTACAATAATGTACCTCATGTAGGCCACTGTCACCCAAAAGTTGTTGAAGCAATATCAAACCAAGCAAGTACTCTAAATACGCATACACGATATCTTCATGAAGGTATATTAGAGTACGCAGAAAAACTATGTTCGAAATTTTCAAACAACTTAGACCAAATGATAATGGTTTGTACTGGTTCGGAAGCAAATGATATTGCTCTTAGAATGGCTCAGGCCGTTACCGGAAAGTCTGGTTTTATAGCTACAGACAATACTTACCACGGGAACACTGGATTAGTTTCACAACTCTCCGCACGAAGGCCACCAATAGGTGGGTATTCAAAAAACATACGACTTATTCCTGCACCAGAAAGCACACATCCACTTGGAGGAAGCCACGAGGTTCAATCTGAGATCTTCGCTAAAAATGTTGAAAGAGCAGTCTATGAGTTGGAAAAAGATGGTTATGGATTTGCTGGCTTTATGTTTTGTCCAATTTTTGCAAACGAAGGTTTTCCAACAGTATCACCAGGGTTCTTAGACCCAACAGTAAAGGTTATAAAATCTTCAGGTGGATTAATTCTAAGCGACGAAGTCCAACCAGGTTTTGGCCGAATTGGCTCACATTGGTGGGGCCATCAATGGTTAGGATTCGAACCTGATGTCGTAACTCTAGGAAAACCAATGGCAAATGGTCACCCTGTTGGTGCAGTTATTACTCAGCAAGGTATAATGGAAGAATTTCGTTCAGCTGCTGGTTACTTTAACACATTTGGAGGAAACCCCGTAAGCTGCGCTGCTGCTTTATCTACTTTAGAGGTAATAGAAGAAGAAGGGTTAATTGAAAATGCGCAGAAAATTGGGACCTATGCGTTAAACAGATTAAGAGATATTTCTCATCCTTTAATAAGTGATGCGCGAGGGAATGGTTTGTTTTTTGGTATAGAATTTACAGATTCTAAAGGACAACCTGCTACAAGTTTCACTTCTGAAGTTGTCGAAGCAATGAGAGAACGTGGCGTTTTACTAAATAGTATTGGTAGACATCGAAATACGTTAAAGATGCGACCGCCAATGCCTTTTTCTAAAGAGAATGCGGACCTTGCAATAGATACTCTTGAAACAGTATTAAGTGAATTACCTTTATGATTAACAAAGAGTTAATTGATATAGCCATTTCTGCTTCTAAGAACTGGGGTGGTACAAAAAGTGAACCCAAACTAATAAAAACTAGAGAAAATATTGTTCTTGATATAACCTTAAACTCAGGCCAGAGAGCTGCTTTAAGGCTTCATCGGCCCGGCTATCAATCTTTTGATGCCATAAACTCCGAACTATTATGGATGGAGACCCTCGCTGATATGAGGTTTCCATGCCCTTCACCGATTAGAGCCATAAGTGGTGAACTTGCAATCGAGATACCAAATTTTCGAACTATATCACTAATCGAATGGATTGAGGCAACTGAAGTGGGAGAGAGTGTATCTCAACTAAAGGAGACTACCCTCATAAATCTTTTTACAACGATTGGGCATCATATTGCTCAACTTCATAACCTAACTGACAAAATTGATACAAAATCATTTACTCGAACAAACTGGGACAGTCAGGCGTTTTTTAGTGAAAAACCGTTATGGGGGAAATATTGGAAAAATCCTTCTCTTAGTAAAGATGAAGCAACACAAATATACGAGGCAAGACAAAAGCTAAGTGACGAAATCAACACTATACACAACTCTGATATAGGCTTAATTCATGCCGATTTACTTAAAGAAAATATTCTAGAAAATACTTCTGGACTGTGGTTTATAGATTTTGACGATAGCGGTTTTGGTTTTCGTGAGTATGATTTAGCAACAGCACTAATACAACATATCGACAATCCATATTTTGAAAGCATAAAAAAAGCGCTTGTTAATGGCTATAACAACCATCGGCAGTATTTTAAAACAAATTCCAATTCCTTAAATTTTTTTATTATCCTACGAAGCCTTGCATCATGTGGTTGGGTAATCGGAAGAGTCCCAGATGCCGACCCCAATCAACGAGTGCAAGCTCTGCGAGCTCTTAAATGTTTAAAAAGATTTTCTGATTTTAAGTAATAAGCTTTTAAACTATCAAGGGGATTTCTTTTTGAGAGCTAATATTAAATATTTTCTTATAGCGCTTAACCTCCAAGGCAGGACCCATTGCCTTTTGTGGATTATCACTCAGCTTAACGGTTGGCGTTCCATTTGCACTAACTGCCTTACAAACAAGCGAGAAGGGTATCAAATTATCATTATTGATTAAACCTCGAAAATCATTGGTTAACAAAGTACCCCAACCAAACGACACCTTAGCCCTATCCGAAAATAAATTATGTAGTTCAGATATTGTGTCGACATCTAGGCCGTCTGAAAAAATAATTAATTTATCTTTTGGGTTTTCTCCACTTTTTTTCCACCACTGAATTACTATTTCTGCAGACTCGACGGGATCACCTGAGTCAATCCTTACACCAGTCCAACTAGCCAACCAAGATGGTGCATTATCCAAAAAGTTCTTAGTTCCATACGTATCTGGTAAAATTATCCGGAGGTTCCCATCATGTTCCTCCTGCCAATCCCTCAACATATCATACGGGGCTTCTTTTAGCTCTGCGTCATCAGTAGCTAATGCAGAGTAAACCATAGGCATTTCATGCGCGTTAGTCCCTATTGCTTCAACCTCACGTTTCATCGCGATCAAACAATTGGAAGTACCAACAAAGTTTTTACCTAAACCAGCATGCATAGCTTGGACACACCAATCCTGCCATAAGAAACTATGCCTCCTCCTAGTTCCAAAATCTGCAATTCGAAGACCATCTAATTTCTGTAAGGAATTTATTTTCTCCCAGAGTTTTGTCATTGCCCTAGCATATAGAACTTGTAACTGAAAACGATCTAATGTTTTTAATACAGAACGAGATCTCATCTCCATTAGAACACTTAAGACAGGAACTTCCCATAACATTACCTCATGCCATTTACCTTCAAAGGTAAGCTGATATTGCCCATCTCTTTTCTCTAAATGATATGGTGGTAATGAAAAATTCTCAAACCATTCCATAAATTCAGAGCTAAACATCTGCCTTTTCCCATAAAAAGTATTACCCCGTAGAAACGTGCTCTCCCCCCTTGAAACTTTAATTGATCTAATATGATCAAGCTGTTCTCTTAGCTCTCCCTCATCAACAATTTCTGCTAGTCTGATCTGAGGAGATCTATTCATCAATGAAAAGGTGACCTGAGTGTCTGGTTTGTTACGGAAAACCGATTGACACATTAAAAGTTTATAAAAATCTGTATCAATGAGTGACCGCACAATAGGGTCAATTTTCCATTTATGGTTATAAACTCTAGTTGCTATATCAACCATCTATTTTAACTCCAGTATTCTTCATATTAATTAAGGCAGATTCTAATGATCCGTCTAGGTTAATACTACAGCAAAGTGACTTAAGTATACTTACATCAAAATTTAATCGGGAAGCATCAATTGCTGAAAACCCAACACAAAAATCTAAAGCTAAACCTACTATAGTAATCTTATCTATACCTTTTTCTTTTAAAAAACCTAGTAACCCTGTAGGTGTTTTCCTATCATTCTCAAAAAAAGCAGAATAGCTGTCTATACTTTTTCTAAAACCCTTTCTTAATATTAAATGGCTATCGTTTACACTGACAGAACTGTGAAAGTCAGCCCCTCGGCTGTCCTGAACACAATGATCTGGCCATAAAATCTGTGGTCCATAAGGCATATCAATCACCATATATGGCTCTTTTTCAGAATGTTGGGATGCAAAGCAACTATGGTTTTTGGGGTGCCAATCCTGCGTCAAGACAACAGTTTGGAATTTTTTCATTATACTATTTATTGGATATAGAATACCTTCTGCTCCACGCACAGCTAAAGCTCCGCCTTCGCAAAAATCATTTTGTAGATCTATAGCTATTAAAGCTTCTTTTTTAGAACGCACAAGGTTTCTCCAAATCACTCACCCTTTGCTAAAACCTTGTTGTATTATCGTCAATACTTTCTCTTGCCATAGACCACTATTACGCTCTATTTTGTGATCTATGTTTACAGTAATAACATTATATCATTTCACAAAATTTCGTGACCCAGATAGCTTACGTCCTAGCTTATTAGAGCTATGTAAATCTAACGATGTTAGAGGAACTATTCTAATAGCTAAAGAAGGTATTAATGGTACAATTGCTGGATCAAATACCTCAATCTCAAAAGTTATTGCCCATATAAAAAATATACCTACCTGCAGTAACATTAAGGTAAAAAAAAGTTTTGCTACTTCTATGCCATTCAATAGGTTAAAGATTCGTTTAAAACGTGAGATTGTTACCATGGGGCAACCCGATGTTAACCCTGTATCAGGTGTTGGACACTACGTAGAACCAGGTCAGTGGGACACCTTCACAAATAATCCAGATGTAGTTCTAATTGATACCCGGAATGATT
>CAJIZW010000084.1 GCA_905181985.1 uncultured Paracoccaceae bacterium
TAGAAGCAACTGTTATCCCACCAGTCATATGCAATCCAATATTTTGACCACTTTCTTTTTCAATCTCGGCAAGTAAATCAATTGTATAGGCTTGCAAAGACGCCATCGTTGGGTCAGCATTTAATGCGTGGATGCCACCAGCAGCATGCCAGCTTGAGCCCGCAGTAAGAATTGATCTCTCTAAGAGAACAACGTCTTTCCAACCAAATTTCGCAAGATGATAAAGAACAGATGCCCCCACGACACCCCCACCAATAACTACTACTTTGTATTTATCATTCATTTCAGTCTCCGTATTTAAGTGTAAAAGAATAATTCATTGAAAATTTTCTTAAGGGTCAAGACGTAAATATTTGTTCAAAAGCTTGATCTAAAGTTGCTAAGGTACTCTCAACATTCTTGAGTTTATCTAACCCAAAAAGGCCCAAACGAAATGTACTAAATCCTGAAGGCTCATCACATTTTAACGGTACTCCAGCTGCAATTTGAAACCCAAGTTCTTTAAATCGTGACCCATTTTGAACATCAGGAGATTCAGTGTAGCTAACCACGACACCAGGAGCACCAAAACCATCTGCTGCCACTGACTTAATACCCCAATTTTTTAAGGCCTCCCTAACAGAGCTTCCAAGTTTCCACTGAGCATCAAACGCTGTTGAAAATCCAAATTCACGGGTCTCTGATAACGTATCTCTAAAAACTTTTAGAGAATCTGTAGGCATGGTTGCATGATATGCATGACCTCCTGCTTCATAGGTTTCCATAATTGAAAGCCATTTCTTTAAATCCATAGCAAAACTATCTGACTCAGTCGTATTTATTTTGTTCCTAGCATTAGCAGACATCATAACTAAACCTGCACATGGTTGAGAAGACCATCCTTTTTGAGGTGCCGAAATTAAAATATCAACGCCTGTGTCCTCCATATCTACCCATACGCATCCACTAGCGATACAATCTAAAACCATTAGTGCGTTAACAGAGTGGGCTGCTCTGGAAAGTTCCCTAATATAATCATCTGGAAGTATGATACCCGCTGAAGTTTCAACATGAGGCGCAAAAACAAAGTCTGGCTTTTCAGTTTTAATTTTTGCAACAACCTCATCAATTGGAGCAGGTTCAAAACTTGATTGAACGTTATTACCAGACTGTTTTGCTTTCATAACAATGGTAGATTTGCAAATATTACCGGTCTCAAATATCTGACTCCATCTATACGAAAACCATCCATTTCTGACTACTAGTGCAGTCTTTCCCGACATAAACTGTCTAGCTACAGATTCCATTGCAAAGGTTCCACCACCTGGTACCAGAGCAATACTATGAGCCTTATATACCTCTTTTAGTGTACTAGATATATCATTCATAACACCTCCAAATAATTCAGACATATGATTTAATGATCTATCAGTAAAAACAACTGAAAACTCTTTTAACCCATTTGGGTCTATATTATTAGGTGAAGCTACCATAGTGTTAATTCTCCAATGATGGTTTTATTTGATAATATATATTTTTTATATAAAAATTAAAGTATATTTATTATTTTAGTATTTGATTATATCCTCCCAACGGACCAAGACGACGCTCTTCGCTAAGAAGTACATTTGCCTCAACATTCCCTACACCAGGTAGTGTCATAATTCTTCGCCTTAAAATACGTTCAAAATCTGACAAATCTTTAGAAACAATCCTTAATCTATAGTCATACAAACCAAGCACATGCTGGATCTGCTGTACTTCTGGGATTGAAATTACTGCTCGCTCAAAGTCGCTAAGTGACACCCTGCCCTTTGTTGCAAGCTTTATTCCTAAGAACACAGTTACTCCAAAGCCTAGTTTTTCTTTATCCAAGTTAACGCGATAACCAGTAATTACATGTTTTTCTAATCTCTTTATTCTCCTCCAGGCTACTGGTTGACTAAGCCCTAACTGTCGTCCAAGGGCACCAGCATTACTATTCCCATGGGAAGATAAGGCCAATAATAACTGGTGATCAATATGATCCAAATGTATCATAATGGTAACATCTCATTTGATTTTACGGATGCTATATGCATCAACGCCTCTACATCCAAAATATTTGGTAAAGTTAAAATCTGAGTCATATATAGTTCTTGATAGTGCCCCATATCTCTAGCCAATACACTTAGTCTTACATCGACACTCCCCAAAAAAGTTTGAATTTCAATTACTTGAGGTATTTTACGTGCCCCTTGTATAAAGTCTTCAAAAGCCCTTGGTTGGCTCTTATCAAGGTTTATTCTGAGTGAAACCTCAACTTCATAACCCAACGAACGCCAGTCGATTATTGCATGGGTTGATATAATTATATTTGTAGCTTTTAACTTTTCTACTCGTCGCCAGCAGGTAGTGCTCGTTACACCACATAAATCCGCAAGCTCACCAACACTAATAGTAGGGTTTTGTTGTAAGTGCTTTAAAATTTCCTTATCAATCTCATTAAGAATGATTTTTCCTTTAATTAGTTATTATTAGAATGAATTTACCATAAATATATTAATTTATACAATAAATAAAAAATAATATTGTAATTCTTAGTATATCCATAATATCCATAATAGTTATAAATTCAATCAAAAGGAAAAATATATGCGTGTTTATTATGATCGAGACTGTGACATTAATCTTATAAAAGACAAAAAAGTTGCCATTTTAGGTTATGGATCTCAGGGGCATGCTCACGCTCTTAACTTAAGAGACAGCGGAGCTCAAAA
>CAJIZW010000085.1 GCA_905181985.1 uncultured Paracoccaceae bacterium
AATTCAAAATCCTCTAATGCTGGGTAAAGAATTTCTTCAACCACTGGGTTTAATCGGTGAATTTCATCAATGAAAAGGACATCATTTTTTTTTTTATTTGTTAAAATTGCAGCTAAATCCCCAGCTCTTGCCAATACTGGTCCAGAGGTCATCTTAAAGTTAACACCCATCTCACGAGCTATAATCTGTGCTAACGTTGTTTTTCCTAACCCTGGTGGACCATGAAATATTGTGTGGTCAAGCGCAACTTTTCGTTTTCGGGCACTATCAATAAAAACCCTCAAGTTCTCTCGAACTTCTTTCTGTCCAATAAATTCAGATAACATCTGAGGCCTCAAAGCTCTATCAACGTCTTCTGATTGAACTTCTGAGCTTAAGTTTACTATTTCGCTATCACTTGAAACCATCGTTTAAGGCGCCCTTTTCTTTCTCTCCATCTCAAAAATCCTTGTTATTAGTGGGTTATTGCTAAAAGTTTTAACGCTAACTTAATTATTGCCGGAGTTTCAAGTAGCTCAGATTTTTCAACAGCTTTTGCAACAGCCTGGGCTGCATCCCCATGTGAGTACCCCAAATTTATAAGCGCTGATAACGCTTCAGCTTGGACACCCGAAGAGCTTAATTCGCTTGTTCGGTTTACAGTTGAAGACCCATCCTTCAGACTTGATTCATTTAAATCTAAAACCTCAAACTCTCCTAGCGACATTACTGTTGGAACTTTATCTTTGAGCTCAATGACTACACGTTGAGCAGTCTTCGGTCCTATACCCTTAGCCGCTTTAATTGCATTCCAATCACCAATAGAAATGGCCCGAGTAACACCTTCTTGTCCAAGAGTTCCCAAGATTACCATCGAGGCCTTAGCACCCACTCCTTGAACAGTCATCAATAATCTATGCCACTCTTTTTCTATTAATGTGGTGAATCCAAACAATTGTAATATATCCTCTTTTACCAGAAGATCAGTATACAAGGACACGGCCTCTCCAGTGCTTGGCAACAATGCAAGAGTTCTATCAGAACAATAAACAGCATATCCAACACCATTCACATCAATGAGGACATAGTCTTTACCACGAGAATCAACTTTTCCTGATAGTTTTCCAATCATCGTTTTGCCTTCCTAATAGCCAAATCAAGGTTAGAGCCCGCACTAAGATGAAATGCGTGGCAAATGGCTATAGCAAGAGCATCTGCAGCATCTGAACCTAAAATTTTTACACCTGGAAGTTGTATCTTAACCATATGCTCAACTTGCTTCTTATCAGCGTGACCAACCCCAACAACTGATTTTTTTATACTGTTCGGGGCATACTCTCCAACTGGCAAACCAGCTATTGCCGGCACAAGCATCGCAACTCCCCTTGCTTGCCCTAATTTTAAACTATTCTCACCGTCTTTATTTACAAATGTCTTTTCTACTGCCGCTGCCTCAGGTTTAAATTCTTTAACTACAGAGGTTAATTGATGAAAAAGGCTAACTAACCTTACTGCTAACTCTGTTCCCTCTGACTTACAAACCCCGTTTGCTACATGACTTAGACGCGATCCTTTTGACTCTATGACTCCCCACCCCAAATTACGAAGGCCTGGATCAATTCCTAAAACTCGCATACTCTCTCACTCATAACTAACTCAAAAAGGGTAGCACGAAACGAGAACATTTGCAAAGTTAAGTATTGATTAATTCAAAGTATTATTTAGTATGTAATATCAGAGGATATAATTTGTAGAATTTATAAGGTCTCTTTTTGCATTCTTAGCGTCATCCAGTCTCCCAACGATTTTTTTTGAATAAGCTCAAAACCAGTTGCATTATAAATGCGTAGTATTTCATCATATTGTTCATTCAATAAACCTGATAAAATTATAGTCCCACCAAAGGCACAGTGCTCAGAAAAATCTGATACCATGTCAATCAATGGTCTCTTTAAAATATTTGCAAAAATTAAATCATAGGGCCCGTTCTTAACCACAATTGGGTGATTAAAACCCTTAGCTTGAATACAAGATACTTTTTGATCTAGGTTATTAGAAATGAGATTTATTTTTGCAACAGCAACCGCTGTTGGGTCAATATCACTAGCAATAATAGTTTCATCCCAAATTTTAGCTGCCGCCATCGCTAAAACTGCAGTTCCGCAACCAATATCAATTATCTTCTTTGGTGACATCCCCTCAGCTACCAGGTCATTTAATGCCAATAAGCAACCCTTTGTTGTTCCATGATGACCTGTACCAAACGCCATAGATGCCTCAATAAGTAAACCAGTAGCAGATTTTGGAACCCTGTGTGCATCATGATTACCAAATACAAAAAATCTTCCCGCTTCAACAGGTGGTAAGTTTCTTTGCACATGTGAAACCCAGTCTTGGTCAGGAACATCAGAAAAAGTAAATGGCTTTGCACCATATGCAAAGCTTAATAAAGTAAGTTCAATTTCGTTAGGCTTTTTGGTATAATACCCTCCAACCTCCCATGTATTTGATTTATCTTCAATTTCAAACACACCTATACCTACTGGTGCTGGCTCTAAAGACTCAAGAGCTTCACTAAGTGCTGAAGCATTTTCTTTTCCTAATAATGTTGTAAATGCGGTAAACGTAGACACTAAGCATTGATTCCGGTTAAACAAGTAACACCTGTACCACCAATCCCACAGTAACCTGACGGGTTTTTAGCTAAATATTGTTGGTGGTAATCCTCAGCAAAATAGAACAAGTTAGAACTTAAAATCTCTGTAGTTATCTTTCCATAACCACTATCTGTAAGAGCCTTCTCATACGCCAACTTAGTTTCATTTGCGACTAAATTTTGAGTGTCATCTGAGTAATAAATACCGCTACGATATTGAGTTCCTAAGTCATTTCCTTGTCTCATTCCTTGCGTCGGGTTGTGAGATTCCCAAAAAATTTTCAAAAGTCTGTTATATGAAATAATTGAAGGGTCATAAACAATCCTGACAACTTCATTATGCCCTGTCAGGCCAGTACATACTTCCTGATAAGTTGGATTCAATGTGAACCCAGATGTATACCCCACCATGGTGCTGTAAACACCATCCAAGCTCCAGAATATTCGCTCTGCACCCCAAAAGCATCCCATTCCAAAAATTGCTACATTCATTCCATCAGGAGTTTTTAAGTTCAATGGTCGCCCATTTATAAAATGATAATCAGCAGTAATTAACTCTTCATTACGCCCTTTTAGTGCAGTCTCTAACGAAACCATATCTATAGTTTTTTCTCCAAAGCCCAACATTCATAAACTCCATGATTATTTTAAATATATTATATACTAGAGGTGTAACCTACTTTCTATTATTTTTCCTTATCTTTAAAATAGTCTCAACACCAGGTTCTGGATACCTTGGAACAAAGAAAGCCAAAATCAACGATGAAATAGCCATCATAGCAGCCATAAAAAAAATACCAGAAGGCTCTACAATCCACATATATCCCAAAATTGCAGGTAAAAATACAGCTGGTATATGGTTTATTGTAAATGCGACAGCAACAGAGGATCCAATATCATATGGATCGGCTATTTTTTGAAAGTAAGTTTTAATGGCAAACGACATCGAAAAAAATAAGTGGTTTGCTATAAATAATATTATACCAACTGTAACACTCCAATCAAAATAATAGATTCCGGCATAGGCCAAAAAAATTAATGTTAATCCCACATATTCAACTATTAAAATCCATCTTTCACCAAACAAGCTAATAGCCTTACCTACTATCGGAGCAAAAAGCATACTCACTACGAAATTTAGGAGGAATAAGATTGTTACTTCATGAACTTGAAAGCCAAACTTCTCAACCATCATAAAGGCAGCAAAAACAAGAAAAATTTGCCTTCTGGCACCTGACATAACCTGCAGGGCGTAATACAACCAATATTTTCGACGGATTATCATTTTATTAATCTGGGCCCGTGGAGTTTCAAAGCTGGGATAAAGTAACAAACATAACACTGCTATAAAAACAGTTATCGCCCCAGATGTTACATATACAAATCCAAAAGATAAATTAAATGCCTTCCAGGTTATGACTAATACACCATAGGCTATCAATGATGAGAATGATCCTACAGCAGAAATCCAACCCAAGGTCTGTGGAGCTACTTTCTTATCTATCCACTGAAGTTGAAGAGATTGATTGGCAGCCTCAAAATAATGAAAACCAATAGATGCAAGGAAAGTTAAAATTATAATTCCTCCAAATTGAGGAAAAAATGCTGTAAGCCCACTAGCAATACCTAAAAGTATTAAAGATAGAAGAGCAAGTAATTGCTCTCTTACAAAAATAAGTACAAAAATTACACCAACCGCTAATAAACCAGGAATTTCTCGTATGGAGTGAAGCCATCCAATCTCCACGCCAGTGAAACCCGCCATTTCAACAACAAAGTTATTAAGTAATGCCGTCCAAACGGAAAATGCCATCGGCATTGCAAAAGCCATTAAAATTAATAAAAATACTGGTTGTCTGACAAAGGAAAATTCCTTGGCATCGACTAAATCAACTCTATTTTTGTAATTACCAAAAATCATAGAACCCCTGTATCGACCTAATCACGGATTAGCGAGTATAATAACAAATTAAAAAAAAGGCCGCTCAAATTAAGCGGCCTTTAAAAATAATAAATGCTGTCAATTAGTTTTGAGCGTAATACTCAATCACTAGGTTGGGTTCCATAATCACAGGGTAAGGTACGTCCCCAAGTCCTGGTGTTCGCACAAAGGTAGCAACCATCTTGCTCTGATCAACTTCTAAGTAATCAGGCACTTCTCTTTCTGGTAACTGTGCAGATTCAAGTACCATGGCAAGTTGCTTAGAGCGTGTTCTGACTTCTATTATATCTCCCTCTTTCACTGTATACGAAGGAATGTTAACACGTTTTCCATTTACCAACAGATGCCCGTGGTTCACGAACTGACGAGCTGCAAATACAGTAGGAACAAATTTAGCTCTATAGGCTACTGCATCCAAGCGTCTCTCAAGAAGTCCCACAAGGTTTTCACCTGTGTCACCTTTAACTCGTTCTGCTTCTTTAAATATTCTACGGAACTGCTTTTCTGTCAGATCACCGTAATAACCTTTGAGTTTCTGCTTTGCTCTTAATTGCAGACCAAAATCAGATAACTTACCTTTACGCCTCTGTCCATGTTGACCAGGCCCATATTCTCTTCTATTTACTGGTGATTTTGGACGACCCCATATATTTTCTCCCATCCTTCGATCAATTTTGTATTTGGCAGACGTGCGTTTTGTCACGGCTGATCTCCTTCCATAAATAACGGCTATTTTTTAGCCTAATGAAGGGCGTTGTCCTCTGAAAAATTCCGACAGGAATCCCCTTGCGGGGTCCACCAACACCAACAATCTGCGCTTATACCTTTGTCTCGTTTAATGTCAATAAAATACGAGCATTATGAATAAAAAAACACGAAACCAACTATTTGAATTCTCCCCACCCTCCCCCTCCAGGAGTAAGCATTTCAAATGCATCACCAGGCTCAAGGTGGACTTCAGTGTTGCCTGGTTGCGGCTCTCTAGCACCATTGGCCCGTATTACGGTATCTTTACCAACCATGCCAGGGCTACCCCCTGCCACTCCAAACGGCGGCACAATTCGGTGAGAACACAATGTCGTTACCGTTACCGGATTTAAAAACTTTACAACTCTTCGAATACCGTCTCCACCAGTCCAGGTTCCTTTTCCTCCAGATCCTTTTCTAATAGAAAAATTTTCTAATCTTACAGGAAAACGACTTTCCAATACCTCTGGATCAGTCATCAAGGTATTTGTCATATGAACTTGAGTCCCTGATGCTCCGTGAAATCCAGGGCCAGCACCACTACCTCCAGCAATTGTTTCATAGTTTTGAAACTGGTCATTACCCCAAACAAAATTGTTCATTGTAGCCTGAGATCCTGCAATTACTCCTAACGCTCCAAAAAGACAGTCACAGATATTTTGACTGACCTCTGTATTTCCAGCGATCACTGCGGCAGGGTACTTAGGGTTAATCATTGAACCCTCTGGTGCAATAATCTTTAGAGGCTTTAAACAACCTTCATTTAAGGGAATTTCTGCACCAACAAGTGTACGAAATACATATAAAACAACTGCATTACATATTGACCGCGGTGCATTGTAATTATTAGGACCCTGAAGCGAAGTCCCAGTAAAATCTACTTCTGCAGTCCCATTAGAAGCGTTAACCCTAACCTGAACTTCAATTTTTTGCCCAAAATCCATTGGATATGTAAAGCTTCCATCCTTTAATTTTCCAACAACTTGCCGTACAGATGCCTCAGCATTGTCTTGAACATGCTTCATATAAGCTTGGACGGTTTTAATTCCAAAGTTTTTTATCATTTGAGAAACTTCACGAATTCCTGTTTCATTCGCTGCTAATTGTGCCTCTAAATCCTTAATATTTTGATCAATATTCCTACAAGGGTAAAGCCCTGAACTAAGTAGTTCACGGGTTTCCTCAACTCTAAATTTCCCTTGATCAACAATTTTAAAATTGTCAATTACAACTCCTTCTTCTTCAATACTCTTACTATCAGGAGGCGCTGAGCCAGGGGTTCTACCACCAATATCAGCATGATGACCCCTAGATCCAACAAAAAATAATATTTGGTCAACCTGCTCATTAAAAACTGGAGTTATAACAGTAACATCTGGCAAATGAGTTCCCCCGTTAAAGGGTGCATTTAATACAAACGAATCTCCTGGTTTAATTTTTCCGTAGTTAAGTTCAGCTACTTTACGTACCGCGTCCGACATTGATCCAAGGTGCACTGGTACATGGGGTGCGTTTGCAACCAGGTTTCCAGAAGCATCAAAAAGTGCACATGAGAAGTCTAACCTTTCTTTTATATTAACAGAGTAAGCAGTGTTTTGTAGAGTTGATCCCATTTGCTCAGCAATTGACATAAAAAGATTGTTAAATATCTCAAGCATGATGGGGTTAACTTTCGTGCCCAAAGCCAGCTCACTTTCTCTTTCTTTAAGTCGTCGTAAAATTAAATTTCCAAATTTATCTACAGAACCCACCCAACCATCTTCAATAACAGTCGTCCCAGTTTCTTCCATGACCACAGAAGGTCCTTTTAATATCTGACCAGAAATTAAAAGTTCTCGATTATATAGAGGGATATCACCATAACTACTTAATGAAATTTGCGATATAGCTTTTGATTCTTCTCTGTCACCCAAACTTACTTCATTAATATAACTATTATTTTCTCCAACAGCTTCTGCAGTTAACATATCAATAATTAAGTCATCCACGGGAGATGCAAATCCAAACCTTATTTGATGGTTTTTTTTGAACTCCGTTAGCATTTTCTCAGACGAGTCAAAGTTAACTTCAATACTTTGGTGAGACCCCGAATATTTTAAGTACGCAGTTGTGATTACATTAATTTTTTTTCTGGGAACACCCTGGTTAATTACCTCTTCAATCACTTCGTTAGACAGTTTTTTTATGATTAAACCAGCTTTTAATGTTTCTTTTAAGTCTTGGTTGAAATGTTGCTCTTTTAACGCTCGTATATCTGCCAATCCCATTCCATAAGCTGACAAAACTCCCGAGTAAGGATGTAAAAAAACTGTGTTCATACTGAGAGCATCTGCAACTGCACATGCATGCTGTCCACCCGCCCCACCAAAACAATTTAATGTATATTCTGTGATATTGTACCCTCGATCTACACTAATTTTCTTAATGGCACGCGCCATATTTTGAACAGCAATCCTAAGAAAACCAGTTGCTGTCTCTTCAGGACTCAATGGGCTTAACCCAGTCTCAACTGATATAGAATTCGCTAATTCTTTAAATTTCTTTATTACGATTTCTTTATCTAGTGCTTTATCTGCAGTTGGACCAAATATCTTAGGGAAGTAATTTGGATTAATCTTTCCTAAAATTACATTACAATCAGTAACGGTTAAGGGACCACCACGGCGATAGCAGGCAGGCCCTGGATTCGCACCAGCACTATCAGGACCCACCTGATACCTACCGTCTTGAAAAGAAAGAATAGAGCCGCCACCTGCCGCAACGGTATGTATGTTCATCATTGGAGCACGCATTCTAACACCAGCGATTTCGGTTTCGAAAGACCTTTCATAATTCCCTGAAAAATGGCAAACATCGGTGGAAGTTCCACCCATATCAAAACCTATTAGTTTCTTAAATCCAGCTAACTCACCCGTCTTCACCATTCCCACTACACCCCCAGCAGGACCAGACAAAATTGCATCTCTACCCTGGAAACTACCCGAATCAACTAACCCTCCAGAACTCTGCATAAAAAATAGACTTTTAACTCCTCCTTCATCTGCTTTTAACTCTTCTGAAACTTGGTTAATATATCTCCTCAAAATAGGTGAAAGATACGCATCAACCACAGTTGTGTCCCCTCTGCTAACAAGTTTTATAAGCCTGGATGTGCCTGAGCTAGTTGAAACCTGCGTATAACCAATCTCTCGTGCTATTTCAGCCACTCTATTCTCATGGTTGGAATTCAAATAAGAATGTATGAAAGCTATAGCAACAGATCTAAATCCATCTTTAAAGCCTGAAAGAAGGACACTGCGTGCTAACCGCTCGTCTAATCTTATAATTTCCAAGCCTTTAGCATCCAATCGACCAGGGATTTCTACCACTTCCTCATAGATAGCTGATTGTTTTTTTATTTCTAAGTCAAAAAGCTTTGGTCTATTTTGATATCCAACTCTCAGAAGATCCTTTAAGCCCTCATTTATGAGAAGAAAAGTTCGGTCACCTTTGCGTTCTAGTAATGCATTAGTGGCAACTGTCGTACCCATTTTTACTGAATCTATGATATCCTCTGGTATCGGATCTGTCTCAGTTAACTCTAAAAGTAAGCGTATCCCCTGGACTGCTGCGTCTTTATATTGCTCTGGATTTTCAGATAATAACTTTAGGGTCTTAAGCGTACCGCTCGGAGTATGCCCCACTACATCCGTAAAAGTACCACCACGATCAATCCAGAAATCCCATTTTTTCTTACTCATCTATCTTAAGTCCTTTTAATAATGTAATTGGAGCAATTTAAATCTATCAGGTAACAGCTGTGGCACAACCAAGTATCACCTTTTTTGTTCACTCAAAAATTTAATTTATGAATATATCATACCGATATGTCTAATTATGAACACAAACACTGTATTAGCTTTCTTTAAAAATTTTTGCAGTATAGCTTAATTTCCTCAGACACACCGTTTAGCCGCAGTCAAAGTTTAACTCATTTTCTAGAACTTGATAATTAATTGAATTCAGCTATCGTCAAAGGTTATAATATAAAATTAGTATACTAAAACATAAGTTAAATTTAGCTTAAAGAAACAGAAATTATCTGATTATGGAGCAAGCCCACTCCCTTCCTGTCAAATCAATCAACATCGAGCTTACTTTGAGTAAAAATAAAACTGAAATTCTGGTTAATAAAGAGATAAGGCAAGTGGGGGCACTTTGTTTTCAAATTACACCCGAAGAGAACCCAAAAATTCTTTTAATAACCAGCCGACGATCTCAACGCTGGATCATCCCTAAAGGTTGGCCAATTAAAGGTCTGAAATCTTATAAAGTGGCCGAACAGGAAGCCTTTGAAGAAGCTGGGGCCTTGGGAACGACATTTGATATGTGCCTAGGGAGTTACTCATATATAAAAAAATTAGACCAAGGCTTATCGAAATATAATATTTATGTTTATCCTCTTAAAGTAGAAAACCTAATATCAGATTATGACGAAGCACATGAAAGATCTCGAGAATGGTTTAATATAAGTAAAGCTAAAGAACTTTTATCAGAGCCAGGATTAAAAGATATTTTAACAAACTTTAAGCCAAAATTATTACTAAATGCAAAGTATTTGAGACAATAACTAAAAATAATCGGGCTCTTCTCTTGCATCGTCCAAAATATTTCTTATTTATCATTAAACTTCATAGGGTAGAGAACTAATGATAAAATATGCTTTAGACTGCGAAAATAAGCATAAATTTGAAAGTTGGTTCCAATCTGCGGAAGCATTCGATAAACTTGTACGCTCTGGACTTTTGTGCTGCTCTGTATGTGGAGTTAATAAAGTTTCAAAGGCAATAATGACTCCCAACATCGGTATTAAAAATAATAGTAAGTCCAATTTACCAAAGGCTGGCAATGAACTTCCACTTTCAACTCCCTCTACGAAAACAGAAAAAGCAATCAAACAATTTAGAAAACATATAGAAAAAAATTCGGTGAATGTTGGATCAAATTTTGCATCTGAAGCTCGCAAAATGCATATTGGAGATGTCCCTGAGAGATCAATATACGGTGAATCTACCATCCAAGAAGCTAAAGAGTTGATTGATGATGGAATTTCTGTTGTTCCGTTACCTTTTATTCCAAGTAAAAAAACTAACTGAGCTTTAGTCAAATGAGCAACATATCTAAAGTAATTTAAAAATTCTTTATAACAAATATTCTATTACTTGCCCTTTTTTCTCTTAGGATTTAGTTAACCGCTTGTTAAAACAACCGTATGAGAATTCAAATGCCTCTTTTAGTGATGAAATTTGGTGGCACTTCACTTGCAACAATCGAATTAATTAAAAAAGCTGCTGAACGCGTTAAAATTGAGGTTTTACGTGGTTATGAAGTAATAGTTATTGTCTCTGCGATGTCAGGAAAAACAAATGAACTTATCAGTTGGGTAAACGACACAACCTCAGAAAATGAGGCGTCATTGATTTATGACGCCCGTGAATATGATGCTATCGTGTCCTCAGGAGAGCAGGTCACAGCTGGACTTTTAGCTCTAGTACTTCAAAATCAAGAGGTCCCAGCAAGAAGTTGGCAAGGGTGGCAAGTTCCATTAAAAACCTCAGGTAATCATAGTTCCGCCAGAATAGAGGAAATTCCCACCCAAAACTTAAGAGCAAAGTTCTCTGAAGGTATGAAAGTTGCTGTCGTTGCGGGTTTTCAAGGGCTCTCGTCGGACAATAGAGTTACAACACTTGGGCGTGGTGGCTCAGATACCACCGCAGTTGCTTTTGCAGCCGCATTTGGCGCTGAGCAATGCGATATCTACACTGACGTGGATGGTATTTACACCACTGACCCTAGAGTTTGTGGTAAAGCACGAAAATTAAATCAAATATCGTTTGAAGAAATGCTAGAGCTAGCTTCACAGGGCGCGAAAGTTCTTCAAACAAGATCAGTTGAGTTAGCTATGCGCTTTAATGTTAGAGTGCGTGTCTTATCAAGCTTTGACCCAAGTCCAGACCAGTCTGGAACCATAGTATGCAAGGAGGAAGACGTTGTGGAGAAAAACGTAGTAGCAGGGGTGGCTTTTTCACGTGATGAAGCAAAAATGACTTTGATCTCAGTTTCTGACAAACCAGGGATTGCTGCGGCAATATTTGGACCTCTTTCTGAAGCAGGGGTTAATGTAGATATGATTGTACAAAATATCTCTGATGACGGGTTAACCGATATGACCTTCTCTTGCCCCACCCAAGATGTAGATAGGGCTAAGAATGCGTTGCTAGAACATAGGGTATCTGGACAAATACACTTTGAAGACTTAGTTGCGGATACTGAGGTTGCAAAAGTATCTGTCGTTGGGATAGGGATGCGGTCTCATGCTGGTGTAGCAGCTCAAATGTTTAATACCCTTAAAGATGAAAATATAAATATCAAAGTTATTACGACTTCTGAAATAAAAATTTCTGTTTTAATAGATAGAAAGTACTTAGAATTGGCAGTTCAAGCACTTCATAATACTTTTAAACTTGAGAAGCTAATCTAACAATTTTGAGTTAACCTTTCTCTGGTGAAAAAATTTTACGAATGGGAGAGCCTATTCTAGTTTATTTAAAAAATACATTAAGTTCCAAATTTTAAGCAGATTTAATTCCATTTTAGAACGTAATTATTCTGTTCTCAAAATCACACCAGGGTTCATGATACCTTTTGGGTCTAATGCAACTTTTATTGATTTCATTAACTCTATTTTAGTTGGATCCGAGTAAAGACTCAATTCATTTGTCTTTAAACGTCCAATACCGTGTTCTGCTGAAAATGAACCATCCATGTTACTAACGATATCATATAATATTTTTTTTACTTTTTTTCGATCATGATCTCTATCAGACCTAGATTCTCCCGGAAGGGGAAAAACATTATAGTGGATATTCCCATCCCCAACATGTCCAAAACAATTAATTCTAAACTCCCCAATCTCTGATAGTCTTTGCTCTGCCCGAGAAATAAATTCTGGAATTCTACTAATAGGAACTGATAAATCAGACGAGGAAATAGCTCCCGTACGGTGGTTAGCTTCGGGGATACTTTCTCTCACTTTCCAGAAGTCATCTCTTTGCTGTATGGATTGAGATATCACCCCATCCATTACAAGGTCTCGATCATAGGCATCTTCAAAAAGTAGCTCCAAGACCTCTTGAGATAATGTGCCTTCATGGCAACCAACATCTAATAATACCATCCACTCCGGCTCATATGAAAATGGTAGGATCACGTCAGGCCCAACTTCTTTTAAAAACTGCAAGCCGACACTACTTATTAACTCAAATGCTGATAGATCGGTGCCCAATCTATCTCTACAAAGTGAGAACAACTCAATTGCTGCTCTAGGGTCCTTAACCACAAAGAAAGCTGAAGCTTCATTTTTTGGTTTAGGGAATAATTTTAAACTAGCGGCAGTTATGATACCCAAAGTTCCCTCCGAACCAATAAACAAGTTATTTAAATCATACCCTGTATTATCTTTTCTCAACCGTGAAAGACCATTAAATATACGACCATCAGGCAAGACGGCCTCAATCCCTAAACATAAATCACGAGTGTTTCCATATCTTACAACATTTATACCTCCAGCATTTGTTGCTAAATTTCCTCCTATCCTAGCAGATCCCTCTGACGCTAGGGACAGCGGAAATATCCGTTCAGACGAGTTCGCCAGATCTTGTATATCTTTTAGAATTACGCCTGCTTCAGCTATCATTATGTTTTCAGACAACCAGACATCTCTCACCTTATTCATTCGCTCTAGAGATAATATAACTGGCTTCGGGCCATCCGGCATAATTTGCCCACCGACTAGGCCTGTCCCTCCTCCATAGGGAACTATGCCAATGTTATGATCTGAACAAATCCTAACTATTTTAACCACATCATTTGTATTGTCAGGTGTTAATAACAAACCTTCGATCCCAAAATGACGACCACGCGGCTCTTCCAAATAAGAGTTAGTTAGCTCCCGAAACACACTTTCAGGAAGGCATTCCCTAAGCTTATTCTCTATTATATTTGATACTGGTTTTATCATAACGAAAACTTCATATTAGATTATTAAATTAGTCAACAAGATGTTATTTTTTTAGGCACGCCGAGTGCAAAAAACGTGAAATACATTACTAATCTTTTCCTACCAAAGTCTTACCTCGCCGATCAGATCTAAGGCAAGCGTATAAGACATGATTGCGCCAACGTCCATTTATTTGAAGGTAACTTTGAGCAACACCTTCATACTTAAATCCTGATTTCTCTAAGACACTCCTTGATGCCAAATTATCTGGCAGACATGCAGCTTCTATCCTACTCAGGTCTATAGAATTAAACGCGTAGAATACTAATGCTTCAATAGCCTCTCGCATAAAGCCATTTCTAGCGTAACTCTTTCCAATCCAGTACCCAAGCGTTCCAACCTGTGAAGGCCCCCTTTTAATATTATCTAAGGTAATTGCGCCCAAAATTTTTCCAGTAGAACGCAGTATCATAAATACAGGTACAGCAGTACCATCACCAGCCGCCTTTTGAGACCAATAAACTCGATTACTGAAGTTTTTTCGAGATAAATGATCTATAGACCAAGATGGCTCCCAAGGCTCCAAAAATTCTACACTCTCCTCTCTAAGCATAGCCCAGGACTTGAAATCACTTTGTACAGGAAGTCTAAGTGACATCCGCTCCGTTTCAATAATAAACTTGCGATTCAAGCCTAGCATTATTGAGACAATCGGTCTTTAATGTCTTGAAGACTACGGGATCCTTTTACAGGGCCATAGGTTGCCATTGCAACTTTCTTGTTTAGGGTCAACTCCTGAGAAAAATTTCGCACCTGATCTAGACCTACGTGATCAATTTTTTCGATAGTTTCTTTAAGCTTTGGAACTTTCCCCCATATACCTACTAACCTAGCCAAGCGCTCAGCACGTGCTGAAGAGCTTTCTAGCCCCATAAGAAGTCCAGCTTTCATTTGCGTTCGAGCACGAGTTACCTCTGATTCTGACAAATCTACTGAAGCTCGTTTTAACTCGTCAATTATAATATCCGAAAGATCTTTAACAGAATCTTCAGACGTGCCAGCGTAGATAGTCATTAAACCAGTATCAGAGTATGCACCTAACTGAGAAAAGATAGAATAACACAGTCCACGCTTTTCTCTGACTTCCTGAAACAGCCTCGATGACATACCCCCACCAAAAGCACTCGAAAATATTTGCGCTGCAAAAAAGTCATCGTGTTTATACCCACAGCCTTCAAAGCCTAGTGCGTAATGTGCTTGTTCCAACTTTTTAACTACTTTCTTACTACCAGTTGAAAACTTAGCAGGAGCCGTTAACACAGAATCTACTCTAGAAAGGTGACCGAATATATCTTCCGCTAAACGTACTATTTGATCATGATCAACTGCCCCAACAGCTGATAAAATTAGTCTATCAGGACTGTAATGTTGTGCTATAAAATTAGATAAATCTCCTTTTGTAAAATGTAAGATTTTCTCACTTGGGCCCAATATAGTTCTACCAAATGGTTGGTTTGGATATGCAGAAGCCTGCAACCAGTCAAAAATTATATCGTCAGGTGTGTCTAATGACATTCCAATTTCTTGTAAGATAACACCACGTTCAACTTCAATTTCACGTTCGTCAAAAACTGGATTAAGAACAATATCCCCGATTACCTCTAAGGCCAGATTAACATCATTTTTCAATACTCGCGCATAATAGGCAGTAACCTCTTTACTGGTGTACGCATTTATATAACCACCAACGTCTTCTATCTGTTCCGCAATTTCCAAAGCTGTTCTTTTGTGTGTTCCCTTAAAAGCCATATGCTCTAAAAAATGAGCAATACCGTTTTGTTCGGTAGTCTCATGGCGACCTCCAGCATTCACCCAAATCCCAACAGTAGCACTCTCTAAACCTGGCATATTCTCTGTAACAACACGAAACCCATTAGAAAAAGTGTGCAACATTTCAGTCATATTTTAAATCCTTTCGAGAATAACTCGCTTAATTTGATCAAGATTATTTGGTAACTCAGTTATGCGTTCATCTTTATTAAATAAATCAGATAGACTCTTTGGCATAACAGGTTTTTTTCCAGTTGAACTTTCAAAAGCCTTAAAGAATTTTGCTGGGTGAGCAGTAGCCAAGGTAATCATTACTTCATCACACATATTATCTTCAGCTACTTTAAGGCCAATAGCTGTGTGTGGACAAACCTCAACGTTGTATTTTTTCAAAGCATTATTTATTGTCTCAGAGGTTTCATCTTCACTAACCTTTCCTGAAGAGTAATGGGTAAGTAAATTATTAAGTGCCGATTCTTGAATTTTAAAATTCCCAGTAAGTGCAAAGTCTGAAAAGAGTCGACTGACTTCATCTGCATTACACTTAAGGGCATAGTATAATGCGCGCTCAAAATTTGAACTTACTTGGATGTCCATAGAAGGACTTATTGAAGGGTTAACTATACCCCTAACATACTCACCAGATATTAAAGCGTTATGGAGGATATCATTCTGATTAGTAGCTACAATAAGCTTCGATATAGGTAATCCTATTTTTTTTGCTATATAACCAGCAAAAATATCACCAAAATTTCCAGTTGGAACTGTAAAACGTACTTTTTCACCACCAAGATCAAGGGAGGAGTATGAAGAAAAATAGTATACAATCTGAGCCATTATTCTAGCCCAATTTATAGAATTAACTCCCGATAAATTAACCTTATCCCGAAATTTTAGATCATTAAAAAGATCTTTTAAAGCCTTCTGACAATCATCAAAGTCACCATCTATGGAAATTGCGTGCACATTTATAGCTGAAGGAGTTGACATTTGACGTCTTTGGACTTCCGAAACGCGTCCACGTGGATACAAGATAAATACATCAACAGCGTCTAAACCTTTAAATGCCTCTATGGCAGCTGATCCCGTATCGCCAGATGTCGCCCCAATAATAGTAACTCTTTTTTTTGATTTACTGAGAGAGGTGCGAAAAAGTTGTCCTATTAATTGCATAGCAAAATCTTTAAATGCCAATGTTGGACCATGGTAAAGCTCTAGCAAGTAATGCTTATCAGAAAGTTGCCTTAGAGGTGCTTTAGACTGATGAACAAACTTAGAGTAAGATTGATGTATTATGTTTTTAAACTCTACTTCTTCGAACACTTCCCCAACAAAAGGTTTCATCACCTTAAAAGCAATCTCTTCATACGATAAATGACCAAGGGAAGTTATAAAATTTGAATCGAATTTAGGTAGTGTCTTGGGTACATAAAGCCCGCCATCTCTTGCTAACCCCGCAAGCATAGCTTCTTCAAAGTTTAATTCTGGTGCCGTGCCTCTTGTTGAAATATATTGCATCTCAATCCCTCAGTTTCTTTTCGTATATCTAATACGCCAAACCAGATAGAGTGTCATCCCTGCCCAAACGAAAGCCAACGAGAACCATGTTAATGCATATTGAAAGTGGTTATTTGGGATACGCTCCGGAGTAATAGGCAAAGTCATCAACTCTGGTCTTTGTGGTGAAATACTCCTTGCAACAATCATAACAGAGTCAGTACCAAGTTTTGACGCAATTGCAGTAACATCTCTCGCAAACCAAATTTCTTTCGTTAAATCCGGTTTTGGTGTAAAGCTATCAATCTCATCGGGCCAGTAAAGGTTTCCAATAACATTAGCCCGCCAAGGCTTACTTAGGGTACCTTTAGCACCCAATGGCATAAATCCCTGATCTAAAAGTACCTTCCGATGCCCTAGATCAAAGGCACTTATTACTCGATACCCAGGACCTTTATATTTGAGAGACATTAGAACATGCACCTCTGAAGCCAATATTTCACCGGTAGCTATAACTGGCATATACTGGTTTTTTGTTATACTTTCATTACCAGGAAGCTGGTTAGGTGTGGCTGTGGTTGTTAACTCGATCTCACTTAAAATGTTTTGTTTCCAAGACAGTCGTTGAATTTGCCACGAGCCCAATAATATTAGGATGAGAACGCCACCAACTCCAAAAATTAAAGGTGAAACAAACTTTTTCAACGCCCGTCCTCACTAAGGTTTCTTTAATAGATCAAATTACTTAAATTAGAAAATTTTAGATCTAACCACCCCAAACATAAACTGCCAAAAATAAGAACAACCAAACTACGTCAACGAAATGCCAATACCACGCAGCAGCTTCAAACCCAATGTGTCTTTCCGGCGTAAAGTGACCCGCATAAATTCTGATAAGGCAAACTGCTAAAAAAATTGTTCCAATTAAAACGTGAAACCCGTGGAATCCGGTTGCCATAAAAAAGTTAGCCCCATAGATATTTCCTGAAAAACCAAAAGCAGCATGACTATACTCATAAGCCTGAAAAACTGAAAAAAGAGCTCCAAGTAAAATTGCTAATATTAGTCCATTCTTAACATCTTTACGATTGTTTTCATGAACAAGCGCGTGGTGAGCCCATGTAGCAGCAGCACCTGAACAAAGTAAAATGAGAGTATTAATAAGTGGCAAATGCCACGGATCAAAAGTTTCTATACCCACCGGAGGCCATACTCCATCAATTGCAGGTGAATTTGGGCCCATTGGATACATAGCATGCTTAAAGAAGGACCAGAACCATGCTAGAAAAAACATGACCTCAGACGTGATGAAGAAAATAAAACCATACCGAAGCCCAATTCTTACCACTGGGGTATGGTCCCCTGCGTGACTTTCGTCTATTACATCTGCCCACCAGCTAAACATAACATAAAGAACTCCAACCAATCCAATTATGGCTAACCAAGGGCTACTTCCGTGGAGCCAGAAAACCACACCCGTAAACATAGAAAACGCTGCAACAGCACCTAAAAAGGGGTTCAACGATGGTGATAAAATGTGATAATCGTGATTCTTAACATGTGCCATTTTTAATTCCCCTTGTGGGTTTTAGTTTAGTTTTACTTTTTGTGGGTTTTCTAACATAATTGCAGCGGATTCAACAATCTCTCGCTGATAAAAAGTATAGCTGAGTGTTATCTGGTTAATAAACTTACCATCCATATCATTTTCAATATCAGGATCGATGTAAAAGCTTACAGGCATTTGAACTCGTTCACCAGGTGCAAGAAGTTGTTCTTCAAAACAAAAGCAATCAATTTTTGTAAAAAATGAACCTGCAGAAAATGGGAAAACATTATAACTTGCTGTACCCATAATAGGTTCAGAAGTAGGATTGTAGGCCTCATAGAAAGCCAACCCCATTTCACCGATTTTTACCTTCATTTCTTTTTGAACTGGCTTAAATTCCCAAGCGAGTGCTCTGTCTACAGATCCATCGAATCTAATTTTTATTTCTCTATCAATAATTATAGTGGATCCAGTGTCAGCAGTAAGAGTAGTTCCAGCAAAACCAGTCACACGGCAAAACCAATCGTAGAAAGGAACAGATGCAAAAGCGAGACCTGTCATTATCAAAACAATAGCAGACAACCCAGACAACATTTTCTTATTTCTTTGTGCTAACTCCATTTTTATTCTTCACCCTTAGGCACTAAAGCTGGGCGCGCAACATGATCAAACGCTTCAATGTTACCGCCATTTGATACTTTGACAATTGTTAAACCAAATACAATGGATACAAGAGCAACTAAAACCAGACCTAACCCGATGTTTCTACCCAAGCGGCGGCGGTGTAAGTCATGGATAGGGCGGAAGCTCAAAGCCAAGCCTCTAAACCAATTTTTACCCACATAGATTGAAGGGCCAGTGCTAAGAAATGTAGAAAAAGGTAAGAAAGTGATTGTTTAAAATACTTCCGCTCTTGATTATAATTGTCACTATTTGCTATTTCTTCGTCACGCCTTAATAATGCCCAGGCACCATAAATAAACCTAGCATTTAATACAGCTGCTATTACAAAGTATATAAGCCCCCCTACACTGGTAAAAGATAATCCCAAAGCCACAGGAGCAAGGAAAAGACTGTATAGTACTATCTTCCTCCGCGTTTCAAGTTTTCCATGCGTAACAGTTAACATAGGGACACCCGCTGCCGTATATTCATCATTCATGAATAATGCCAGTGCCCAGAAATGCGGTGGAGTCCATAAAAAAATTAAAAGAAACATCATTATACTTTCATGTGAAATACCGCCAGTGGCAACCGCCCATCCGATAAGTGGTGGGAAAGCACCGGCTGCTCCACCAATTACTATGTTTTGAGGTGTCCATCGTTTTAACCACATCGTATAAATGACTACATAGAAAAAAATAGTAAAAGCTAAAATCCCTGCAGCAAGAAAATTCGATGCTAGCCCTAACATTACCACCGAAATAAAAGATAACCACATACCAAAGGATAGTGCTTCCCCAGGTTTTATCCGTCCACTAGGTACTGGACGGCTTTTAGTTCTTTTCATCACCGCATCTATATCGTGATCAAACCACATGTTTAAAGAACCTGATGCTCCTCCACCAAGTGCGATAAATAATATAGAGGTGAAAGCAATAAACGGATGCGTATAACCGGGAGCTATAAAAAGTCCAACAGCCGCAGTAAAAACTACTAATGACATAACGCGTGGCTTTAATAACGCGAAGTAATCTCCAAACTCTGCTTCATTTAAATCTACTTGTTGTGTTAGTTCGTTCATATTTTTCCTATAAAATACGCTAGGAATTGATATAACTTAGCTTCAATCAATTGACGCTAAGTTGGTACGCCTTGGCAATCCAGCATATTCCTCTATAGCCCCATCCAACCAAGCCTCATAACTCTCTTGACTAACCACCTTTACGGTAATTGGCATATAGGCGTGAGATTTTCCACAAAGTTCTGAACACTGACCAAAATAAATCCCTTCTCGTTCTGCTTTAAACCAAAGTTCTGCCAACCTACCTGGAACACCATCCTGTTTCACACCAAATGCGGGCATACTCCAAGCATGGATAACATCTGCCCCAGTTACCTGGATAACAACTACTTTGTTAACAGGTATGACCAAAGCAGTGTCTGTAGCCAACAAAAACTCTTCTTTTGAATATCCAGCAGCAACAAGTTCCAACACTGTTTCAGGGGTAATTCTATTTTCTCCTGCACCAATCATAAAGCTATCAAATTCAAACTCATGATCTACATACTCATAACTCCAGTACCATTGATTTCCTGTAGCCTTTATTACAATCTCACCTTCTGGGATCTTTTGAGACTTAAAGAGAACCGGGACTGAAAAAGCTCCAATAAATATTAAAATCAAAACCGGAATTAATGTCCAAGCAACTTCAAGAGGAGAATTATGTGTAAATGATGCAGGTACCGGATTGTTTTTCTTACTAAATCTTACAGTGGCGTACAGCAACAAACCAGTTACAAAAACAGTAATAAAGGTAACGATTACTAAAAGAAAATTATCAAGCCATTGAAGGTCCCGTGCCATTTCAGTGACCGCAGGTTGGAAACCTAACGCTTTATCTACAGGTCTCCCTATGATTTTCAAACCGTCTTGAACTGATTGGGACATCACTTCTTTTCCAGAAAATAAAAAAGTGAAAAATAAAGGAAATTTTAAAAATCTCATTCTTGAAATCCTATAATTAAAAAGCGCCATTGCAACACCATAAACTTGCTATATTAGTGTGGTGAAAGCATATAAAGTCTCTAGGGGCAAGCACCTGACCTTATCTCGCGCTACCATGCCGCAGGCATATCAGGGAACAGTTTAGAAAGTTCAAATGATTAAAATAAATTGCAATAGTTTCAACCCTTTTAAAACTTATCTTAACCAAGATAAAACAGTAAAAATATTAGAGAGTGCTTTACATGGTGCTGATGACGGAGAGCTATTTTTTGAACGTAGAAAGAGCGAGTCCTTCTTGTTGCAAGACAATAAGCTTAAAAACTCTAATTATAGCAGTTCACAGGGTTTTGGCCTCAGAGTAGTCAAAGAGGAAAAAACTGGTTACGCCCATTCTAACGAAATCTCTCAAGCCTCAATTCGTAGAGCCGCTGAAACATCGATCAGAGCCACCCAAGGCAAAGGAGGTAAAAGCGATTTAGCTACCTCCCCAGTAAAAACTGGTAAAATACTTTATTCCAATAACAATCCCATTAATGAATTCAGTTTTTCATATAAAGTTGATATTCTGCAAGAGATTAATACCTTTGCTCGTGAACTTGACAAGCGCGTAGCTCAGGTATCAATAAGTCTGGCGTCATCAATTCAAGAGATATCCATACTTCGCCTGGACTCACCTCTTTTGAACGATAGTCGACCAATGATCCGCCTCAGCGTCTCAGTAATAGTTGATCAAAATGGTCGCCGCGAAACTGGGGCGGCCGGCAGCGGTGGTAGAGAGAATCTCTCCACACTAACAGACCCTAGTCACTGGAAACCATTAGTCAAAGAAGCTTTAAGAGTAGCCCTAGTAAACTTAGACTCCAGCCCTGCGCCTGCCGGTGTAATGGATGTTGTACTGGGCCCTGGTTGGCCGGGAATACTACTGCATGAAGCAATAGGGCACGGTTTAGAGGGGGATTTTAATCGAAAGAAAACAAGTGCTTTTTGTGAACTTATGGGTCAAAAAATAGCTGCCAGTGGTGTCACCATCTTGGATGACGGCACAATACCTAATAGGCGCGGTTCATTATCAATAGACGATGAAGGAACACCAAGCGGAAAAAATACATTAATAGAAGATGGTGTTCTGGTTGGCTATATGCAGGATCGACAAAATGCACGATTAATGAATTCGTTACCAACAGGAAATGGCCGAAGGGAAAGTTATGCGCATTCTCCTCTGCCAAGAATGACCAATACCTATATGTTAGCCGGTACAGACAACCCTAGTGATATTTTAGCTGAATTGCGCAATGGAATCTATGCTGTTGGGTTTGGAGGCGGTCAAGTAGATATAACTAATGGGAAATTTGTTTTTTCTTGTACAGAAGCATACAAAGTAGAAAATGGAAAAATACTTCACCCAGTTCAGGGAGCCACAATTATAGGTGATGGAGCGACAGCCCTAAAAAATATTCGTGCGATAGGAAATGACCTCAAATTGGACCCAGGGGTCGGTAATTGTGGAAAAGCGGGTCAGTGGGTTCCAGTAGGAGTAGGTCAGCCAACTTTAATGATTGGTGGTCTGACAGTTGGAGGCGCCAAAATATAAAAAGGCCCATTAAAATGGGCCTTTAAATTTATTACATAATATAGAGATGGGTTACATCATGCCGCCCATGCCGCCCATGCCGCCCATGCCGCCCATGTCAGGCATACCGCCGCCACCGCCGCCAGCTGAATCTTTGGAAGGCTGATCTGCCACCATAGCCTCAGTAGTGATGAGTAGACCAGCAATAGACGCTGCATCTTCTAAAGCAGTACGCACAACTTTTGCAGGGTCGATAACACCGAACGCAAACATATCACCATACTCTTCAGTTTGAGCATTAAAGCCGAAAGAAAGATCATTACTCTCTCGTACTTTTCCTGCAACTACAGCTCCATCAACACCCGCGTTTTCAGCGATTTGTCTCAAAGGTGCTTCAATTGCTTTACGTACGATAGAAATACCTGCTGACTGATCGGCATTGTCACCTTCTAGTCCATCAAGAGATTTAGCTGCCTGAACAAAAGCAACACCACCACCAACAACAATTCCTTCTTGAACAGCTGCACGAGTTGCATTCAGAGCATCATCAACACGATCTTTTCGCTCTTTTACTTCTACTTCTGTCATGCCGCCCACTCTAATAATGGCAACACCACCAGCTAATTTAGCAACTCTTTCCTGAAGTTTTTCTTTATCATAGTCAGAAGTTGTCTCTTCAACTTGCGCACGAATTTGGCTAACTCTGGCTTCGATCTCCGCCTTGTCACCAGAACCGTCTACGATAGTCGTCTCATCTTTTGTGATGGACACACGCTTAGAATTTCCAAGCATCTCTATAGTAACTGACTCTAACTTCATACCCAGATCTTCAGAAATAACCTGACCACCTGTCAAGATTGCAATATCTTGTAACATTGCTTTACGACGGTCTCCAAACCCAGGAGCTTTCACTGCTGCAATTTTCAAACCACCACGCAGTTTATTAACTACAAGAGTTGCAAGAGCTTCGCCTTCAACATCCTCAGCAATGATAAGTAAAGGTTTTCCAGACTGGATTACAGCTTCTAAAAGTGGAACCATAGGTTGCAAAGATGACAACTTCTTTTCGAAGAGTAAAACGTACACATCTTCTAACTCTGTAGTCATTTTTTCTGGATTAGTTACAAAATATGGACTTAAGTAACCTCTATCGAACTGCATTCCCTCGACCACATCGGTCTCAGTTTCCAATCCCTTGTTTTCTTCAACAGTGATAACACCTTCATTTCCAACTTTTTGCATTGCACCAGCAATTTGTTGACCTATGTCAGCTTCACCATTTGCAGAAATCGTACCTACTTGAGCAACTTCATCGCTATCTTTTACTTCACGAGACGCTTTCTTTATGGATTCCACAACATTCAACGTTGCAAGATCTATGCCACGTTTTAAATCCATCGGATTCATTCCCGCTGCAACTAACTTTAGTCCCTCTTTAACAATAGCCTGAGCTAATATTGTTGCCGTTGTAGTTCCATCACCCGCTTCATCGTTCGTGCGTTGGGCAACTTCCTTAATCATCTGTGCACCCATATTTTCGAACTTATCTTCAAGCTCGATTTCTTTCGCCACTGAAACACCATCTTTAGTAATGCGAGGTGCACCGAATGATTTGTCTAAAACAACATTTCGTCCTTTAGGACCTAGCGTGATCCTTACGGCATCCGCTAACTTGTTTATGCCTCGCAACATTCTGTCGCGTGCATCTGTATTAAATTTGACTTCTTTCGCAGCCATTTTTTAAGCTCCTAATTAAATTATAAGGTGATACGATTTAAGACAAAATGCCTAAAATATCGCTCTCTTTCATGATTAATAGTTCTTCACCATCAACCGTTACTTCTGTACCTGACCATTTACCAAATAGGACTTTATCTCCTACTGATACTGCCATCTCAATTAGCTCTCCGCTATCTTTGCGAGAACCTTCACCAGCAGATACAATCTCTCCCTCTGCAGGTTTTTCTTTTGCACTGTCAGGGATTATAAGTCCTCCAGCAGTCTTCTCTTCGCTTTCTACGCGCCTTACAAGCACGCGGTCATGAAGTGGTTTTAATGCCATTTTAGTAGCTCCTTAGCTCACAGTTTCTATTAATTTCCATACTTGGACATTTAGCACTCTCACCATAAGAGTGCCAACAGACTTCAGATAGGTATGCCCTTAGGAAGTGTCAAGTGCTGACTCAGTAGAATTATTATTTTATTTAGTAGTAATTCTTTGCAAATAGCGTTCACAATTAAGCTAATTAAGAAGGATAAAAGATCAGAACGGCTTAATCATTTAAAATAGAAATTAAAGTAGAACTCTTCTAATCAAATTACAGATTAATAACAGTAATAAAATATATGATAATTAACTAACTAATCATGACTTTACAGAACGAAACATAAAAGCTATAAGCACGTCGATTTTAAACTCTAAAGTGGGTTTTCTCAAATAATAAACTAAACTTTTTAACAAAAGGATTCGATCCATGCTTTCATCTGCAATGTTACCAATAAGCCTAGGCGTTCTTGGTATGATAGCTGCTTTTTTAACCTACATGAAAATTCTTCAAAGCTCTGGTGGCGAAGGACGAGTAAAAGAAATTGCCGATGAAATTCATCTTGGCGCTATGGTTTTTATGGCAAGTGAATATAAAAGATTAGCAGTTTTCTGTTTGGTCGTCATAGTAGCCTTATATTTTGGTTTGGGATCAGGAACAGCGATTGCATTCTTTCTTGGGGCTGCCTGCTCTGGTGTCGCCGGGTATATCGGGATGTACACCGCAACCCGAGCAAATGTCAGAACAGCAGTTGCTGCTAATACCACAGGCGCCGCCGCCGCCCTAAACATAGCTTTTTCTGGTGGATCAATTATGGGCCTAACAGTAGCTTCTGTAGGCCTTTTAGGTGTAGGTACGCTTTATCACTTCATGGCAGGTAGCATGGAAACAATTCACTCTATTGAGGGTTTCGCAATGGGTGCTTCGTCAGTAGCGCTATTCAGTCGAGTCGGTGGAGGTATATTCACAAAGAGTGCAGACGTAGGTGCTGACCTGGTTGGTAAAATTGAAGCTGGAATACCTGAGGACGACCCTCGAAATCCAGCAGTAATTGCGGATAACGTGGGTGATAATGTTGGCGACGTTGCAGGTATGGGGTCAGATATTTTTGAAAGCTATTGCGGAGCAATGATAGCCTCAATTGCTTTGGCAGCATCAATGTCACTAACAAACGTAGCGAATCTTGGGGGTGATCGTAGTGCTCTACAATTCATGCCATTAGCTCTATCCTCGCTTGGTCTTATTTGTTCTTTGGTTGGTATTCTTTCTGTAAAGTTATTTTCGAATAAAAGCCCTGACGTAGCACTAAGGTTTGGAACTATAGGTTCAGCTGTACTATTCATCGTAGCAGCATATTTTTTAATTGATAATGCTGGTGTTTCTTATGGAGTTTGGATGGCTGTACTTATAGGTTCAGTCGGAGGTATTATTGTTGGGTTAATAACGGAGTATTATACTGGGGGTGCGCCAGTTCGCAAAATTGCGAAAGATGGCGAAACTGGCCCGGCAACCGTTATGATCTCCGGTCTTGCGGTAGGTATGGAATCTGTTGCTCTTCCCGTATTAACAATAGCGGCCATAATATTTTTTGCTGACTATTTTGCAGGTCTGTACGGAGTTGGAATGGCTGCTGTGGGAATGTTAAGTACAGTTGGTATAACAATGGCAATCGACGCGTACGGTCCAGTTGCAGATAATGCTGGCGGTATTGCTGAAATGGCCGAAATGGGTCCAGAAACTCGCAAGATAACTGATGGCCTAGATGAAGTAGGTAATACTACTGCCGCTATTGGTAAGGGCTTTGCAATCTCAGCTGCTGCACTTGCAGCTTTAGCTCTAATCAGTGCGTACATTGAAAAAATCTCTGCTGGAATGGCCGAAATGGGTAATGAAACTTTTGTACTTGCTATAAATGATCCCCTAGTACTTTGTGGCATGTTTATTGGTGGGATATTTCCATTCTTAGTAAGTTCAATGACTATGCGAGCTGTAGGTGATGCAGCCTTTGAAATGATAGAGGAAGTTCGCAGACAGTTCCGTGAAATCCCAGGTTTATTGGAAGGAACAGCAAAACCAGATACTGCAAGATGCGTGGATATTGCAACTAGGGCAGCACTGCGCAAAATGATAGTACCAGGAGCACTTGCTGTTTTAGCACCTGTTGTTATTGGTTTTGGTCTAGGCCCAAAGGCTCTAGGTGGAATGCTTGGTGGAGCTTTAATATGTTGTGTAATGATGGCGCTAATGATGGCCAATGCAGGAGGAGCTTGGGACAATGCTAAAAAGTATGTTGAAAAGGGAAACTTTGGTGGAAAAGGTTCTGATGTACATAAAGCGGTTGTAGTTGGAGATACAGTGGGCGACCCAATGAAAGATACTTCTGGACCAGCAATGAACATATTAATTAACGTTATGGCAATTGTTAGCTTAGTCATTGCTCCCTTACTAATCGGGTAGTTATAAAAAAGAATATTAAAATGACCCATGTATGTGGGTCATTTTATATAAAAACTAAAAATTGTTTTTTACTAGTTGTATTCTCATGGCCTGGTATCGGGAACTAAACAAAAATGACTAAAGTAATAAATAATCTCTCAGAAATCTCAAATCAGTATAAAGCACTATTCGTAGATCTTTGGGGGTGTTTGCACGACGGATATAAACCATTTTTGGAGGCCGTACAGGCTCTTCAAACCTATAGAGCCAGTGGAGGCCTAGTAATTCTAGTAACCAACGCACCAAGACACAGCAGTAGCGTTGAACAGCAGATAAAAAAAATTGGTATTGAACCTTCCAGCTGGGACGCAATAGCTACATCAGGAGACTCTGCTCGACATGCAATGTTCTCAGGGGTCGTGGGAAGAAAAGTATACTTTATAGGTCAGCCACATGATATGAATTTCTTCGATTTACCAACCTCAGAAGGACAATTTAAAAACATAACCTTGGTCCCCCTAAAAGAAGCAGACGGGATAGTATGCTGCGGCCCATTCGATCCTTTGATCTCTCCAAGCGAAAATTTGACTGACTTTGAATATGCTAGGGAGAGAGGGCTTAAACTCCTTTGTGCTAATCCTGATATAGTAGTCGACAGAGGTGATACGAGAGAGTGGTGTGCCGGAGCACTTGCTGCCCAATATACAAAGATGGGGGGTAAGAGCTTATATTTTGGAAAGCCACATAAACCAATTTATGATCTAGCACGTGTTCGTCTAAGAGATTTAGATAGCAGTGTATTAGATAGTGAAATTCTTTGTATAGGGGATGGAATCTCGACAGATATAAAAGGTGCTATCGACGAAAAGTTAGACTCTCTTTTCATATCTGGTGGACTTGCAGCAACTGAAACAGGAACTAAAACCCACCCAAACGAGAAATTATTAAATAAATATCTAGAAATTACAAAATCTAACCCCACATGGGTAATTGGAAGACTCAATTAAGAATAAACCTGCAATAATTAAACAAATCAAAGTATACACAGACTTGCACAGTGTCTTTAACGAGTTTACGTAATTTTTATGAAAATTTTTACAAACTATAATATAGCTAATGAGTGTGATAGAAATGCTTCTATTGCGATTGGTAATTTCGATGGGGTTCACCTCGGTCACCAATCAATCATAAAGTTAGCAAAAAATATGAATCTAGATAGCCCATTGGGAATTTTGACTTTTAATCCCCACCCTAGAGAGTTTTTTAGACCTGCAGACACGAATTTTCGGTTAATGAATACAGAGACGAAAAATAATAGACTAAAAAAGCTAGGTATAAAATTACTATACCAATTGGCCTTCAATCAAGAGTTAGCTTCATTAACAGCAAGAGAATTTGCAGAAAAAGTTATTTCAAAAGGCTTGGGTGCCAAAAGTGTAGTTGTTGGAGCAGATTTCTGTTTTGGAAAAAATAGAGCAGGTACAGTCAAAATATTATCAGAGTTAGGGGCAGAACTGGGCTTTACTGTTGGAATTGCTGATATTGTGTCAGGAAGTGGGGAGATTTTATCCTCCACCAACATTCGCAAATTGCTTTCCGCTGGAAATACGCGGGAATCAGCAAAGATGTTAGGGCATTGGCACAGAATTGATGGTAAAGTTATCTTAGGAGACCAAAGGGGTAGAGAGCTGGGTTATCCTACAGCAAATATCTCTCTGGAAGGACTGCACCAACCTAAACTTGGAGTATACTCCGTGTTGGTCGATATTTTAAGTGGACCTCATCGTGGTTCTTACAAGGGGGCAGCCTCGATTGGATGCAAGCCAACGTTTGGAGAAAATGTTGTGAATTGCGAAACATACATTTTTAATTTCCATGGAGACATATATGGAGAAAGTGTGTCAGTCGGATTAGTTGATTTTCTTCGCCCAGAAGAGGCTTTTAAAACCATTAATGAGCTTGTTCTACAAATGAAATTAGACTGTGAAAAAGCACTCTTAAGTCTAAATAAACTATGAAACGTTTAAATCCAAAAGGGTCTGACTTAAGAAGTAAGTTTTGGGAAAATTTTTCTTTGGATCAATTAAGTCCTAAGGAATGGGAGGCTTTATGTGACGGTTGTGGGAAGTGTTGCCTACATAAGCTGGAAGACGAAGAAACTGGGGAAATCGAATTTACCAAGGTTTCTTGTAGATTATTAGATAGTCATAGCTGTAAGTGCGGGCAATACGAAACAAGAAAACAATTTGTTCCAGATTGTGTGGTTTTATCTCCAAACAATATAAGTGAAGTGTCTTATTGGATGCCTCAAACATGTGCCTACCGTTTGTTACATGAGGGCAAACCTCTTTATCCTTGGCACCCTCTAATCTCTGGGAGTAAAGATACTGTTCACCAAGTTGGTATGTCCGTAAGAGAGAAATGTATTCCAGAATTTGAAGTTGCCGAGGAAGAGTGGGAAGACCATATTATTGATGAGCCAGGAATATAATCTCTGACTCTTTTCAAATTTTGCTACAAACAATTAAACCTCACAAAAAAGTAACTACAGATATAAATTAAATTCGTCTTTTACTACGCTTAGTTCGCTACATGTTTATGATATAAAAATATTAACAAATGATAGAGATCTACAACTCTGTCTGCACTGTTTTAAATGATACTATGGTAAGTAAAGAATATTAACTACTAGTCATAGTTCTATTTATTAGTTAAAAGGAGGTTCCTTGAACGACTCGGAAAATGAGCATGTCGACACATTCTGAACCGAAAATTATTGCTGGGAATGCTAACTTGGAGTTAGCTAGCGGAATAGTTAAGAGAATGTCTATGCATAGGGGTATGACCACTAAGTTGGTGGATGTTCGGGTGGAAAAGTTTACAGATCAAGAAATTTTTGTTGAGGTGTACGAGAATGTCCGTGGCGAAGACATGTTCATAATCCAATCGACTTCTAACCCCGCAAATGATAATCTTATGGAACTATTGATTATTACTGATGCCCTCAAAAGGTCCTCTGCTTCCCGAATAACAGCTGTAATTCCTTATTTTGGCTATGCCCGCCAAGACAGGAGAACTAAGGCAAGGACTCCTATTTCTGCAAAACTCGTTTCAAATTTAATTTCGAGAGCAGGCGTCGAAAGAGTGTTAACTATGGATCTTCATGCAACTCAGATACAGGGCTTCTTCGACATCCCAGTAGATAATTTGTATGCATCCCCATTATTCTCTTTAGACATAAAACACCATTTTAAGGAAAAACTAGATAAGATCATGTTAGTTTCCCCAGATGTCGGGGGGGTTGCCCGGGCCAGAGAGTTAGCGCAGCGACTAGGAGCACCCTTAGCAATTGTCGATAAACGGCGTGAAAAACCAGGGGAAGTCTCTGAGATGACACTTATCGGAGATGTGGCTGGAAAAAGTTGTATCTTAGTTGATGATATATGCGACACAGCAGGAACATTATGCAAAGCTGCAGGCTTACTTATGGACGCTGGGGCTATAGAAGTGCATGCCTATATAACTCATGGGGTATTAAGCGGCGAAGCGGTAAAAAGAATTGAAGCATCCAGTATGACCCAACTAATAATTACAGATTCAGTGGGGCCAAGTATAGAAGTAACTAATTCAAAAAAAATTAGAGTGATCCCAACAGCACCAATGTTCGCTCAGGCTATATTAAATATATGGGGGGGAACCAGTGTCTCATCCTTATTTAATGATGACAGTTTAGCACCTGTATATGAAGGTATGTATCCAAGCCTAATCTAGGAAACTTAGATATCAGATAATGCTACCTCTAAATCAGAATAATATTTAGCAGTTGCATCAGATCCTACCTGCTCATGTTTAAGCTTAGCATCCATGATTAATTTATCTGCTACTTCTCTACTTAAATCGTCTTTTACAAAGGCTTTCTCTGCTAACACAGATGTTGCTTCAGCTGAAACTTCTGCAAAACCTCCAGTAACAAAGTATTGCTCTTCTTTATCTGCGGTAAGTATATTTATAAACCCCGGTCTTAAGGTGGTTATTATAGGTGCATGATCTGACATAGCTGAAAAATCTCCCTCGGAGCCGGGTATATTTATCTCATTAGCCTCAACAGATACCAAACTTTTTTCGGGTGAAACAAGGTCAAATTGTATTAATTTAGCCATAATTATATCTTTCTAAGCAGCACTTGCCGCCATTTTGTTTGCCTTCTCAATAACTTCATCAATACCACCTACCATATAAAAAGCTGCCTCAGGAAGATGATCATATTCTCCAGCAACTACTGCTTTAAATGACTGGATTGTTTCTTCTAATGGGACTTGTTTTCCATCTGACCCAGTGAATACTTTAGCAACATCGAAAGGTTGAGATAAAAATCTCTGAATTTTCCTAGCCCGAGTAACAGTAAGTTTGTCTTCTTCACTAAGTTCATCCATACCTAGGATTGCTATAATATCTTGAAGAGATTTATATCTCTGTAGAATTCCCTGAACATCTCTCGCAACATTGTAATGCTCTTCTCCTACAATTGAAGGATCCATTAAACGAGAGTTTGAGTCCAGTGGGTCAACGGCAGGATAAATACCTATTTCTGATATAGCCCGTGAAAGCACTGTAGTTGCGTCGAGGTGAGCAAACGATGTTGCTGGCGCAGGGTCTGTTAAGTCGTCTGCAGGTACATAAACAGCTTGAACAGAAGTAATTGAACCTGCTTTAGTCGATGTTATCCGCTCTTGCATTGTTCCCATATCAGTTGCCAGCGTTGGTTGATACCCAACAGCGGATGGGATCCTACCTAAAAGGGCCGAAACCTCTGAACCTGCTTGAGTAAATCGAAAAATATTATCTACAAAGAACAATACGTCAGTTCCTGACTGATCTCTAAATTGTTCTGCAAGAGTAAGACCTGTTAAGGCAACACGCATACGTGCCCCGGGTGGTTCGTTCATCTGCCCATAAACGAGCGCAACTTTACTATCTTCAAGATTATCTGGAGTTATAACCTTGCTTTCAATCATTTCATGATAAAGATCATTGCCCTCTCTGGTCCGCTCTCCAACTCCTGCAAACACTGAAAACCCGGAATGTACTTTAGCAATATTGTTTATCAGCTCCATAATTAGAACCGTCTTTCCAACACCCGCACCCCCAAATAAACCAATCTTCCCACCTTTAGCATAAGGCGCTAATAGATCTATAACCTTTATACCCGTCTCTAAAAGAACTGACTCTGTCGCCTGTTCAGAGAAAGCTGGAGCGTCCTGATGGATAGAACGTGTTTCCGTTGCTACCACTGGACCACCTTCATCAACAGGTTCACCCACAACATTCAAAATTCGACCTAGCGTTGCATTTCCTACTGGAACCATAATGGGCCCACCTGTATCAGTCACTTCTTGACCTCGCACCAAACCTTCTGTGGCATCCATAGCTACCGCTCGAACAGTGTTTTCACCCAAATGCTGTGCAACTTCTAAAACAAGTTTTTTTCCGTTGTTTTGCGTAACTATAGAGTTTAAAATTGCTGGCAGATTTTCTTCAAACTGGATATCTACAACTGCTCCAATAATCTGCGTAATCTTACCTACTGACTTCGTTTTTGTCATCTTAACTTTCTCCAAATCTTAGAGTGCTTCCGCACCCGATATGATTTCTATTAATTCATTGGTTATTACAGCCTGCCTGGATCGGTTATACTGTATTATTAATTTATCTATCATTTCTCCTGCATTTCGGGTCGCACTGTCCATTGCTGACATTCTTGCTCCTTGCTCGGATGCACCATTCTCCAAAAGAGCTCTAAATATTTGTGCCGTAATAGACTGAGGCAATAGTTCAGTTAGAATCTCCTCTTCAGAGGGTTCATAATCATATGCAGTAGCTTCAGTTGCAGCTTGAAAAACCGGTGGAATAAGTTGTTTCTCTGTAGGGATTTGACTCATTACACTTTCAAACTGTGAATAGTAAATTGTAGCTACATCAAACTCACCAATATCAAACCTATTTAGTATATCAGAAGCAACTTTAGTTGCATAAGAATAGCTAGCTCTCTTCATTTCAGTTAGGTCAACATGTCCTACGAAGTATTTGCCAAATTCTCTTTTCAGAGAATCTCTACCTTTCTTCCCAACTGTCAATATTTTTACTAACTTACCTTCAGAAATAAGCTTGCTTGCCTTTAATTTAGCGAGCTTTGCAATGTTTGAATTAAAGCCCCCACAAAGACCTCTTTCCGCCGTCATGACAATTAACAGATGGTTTAGATCAGCTCCAGTTCCAGTCAGTAGAGCTGGTCCACTGTCTGTTCCCATTGATGCCGTCAACCCTGACATAACTGAGTCAAAACGATCTGAATAAGGTCTACCTGAAACAGCTGCCTCTTGAGCACGACGTAATTTTGCCGCTGCAACCATTTGCATTGCTTTAGTTATTTTTCGGGTAGATTTAACAGACTCTATCCTATTCTTAAGGTCCTTTAAGCTTGGCAAGGCCTCATCTCCTTCTAAGCAAAATCAGAAGCAAAAGAATCTAAGGCGGATTTTATTTTTTCTTCTGCTTCTCCTTTAATCTTGGGGTCTTCCTCAGTAATAAAATCCAACAAATCCTGATGTTTACTTCTAAGATGTGATAATAAGCCTGCTTCAAAACGTCCAACATCTTTAACGCTGATTTTATCAAGATACCCCTTAGTACCTGAATATATAACACACACAATTTCTGCATTCGAAAGAGGAGAGTACTGCGGTTGCTTCATCAACTCCGTAAGGCGTGCCCCTCGGTTCAAAAGTTGTTGAGTTGCCTCATCAAGATCAGAACCAAACTGAGCAAAAGCAGCCATCTCGCGGTATTGCGCAAGCTCAAGTTTAACTGGCCCAGCAACAGATTTCATTGAATTCGTTTGAGCAGAAGAACCAACTCGCGAAACGGAAAGACCCGTGTTAACCGCCGGACGAATACCTTGATAAAATAACTCTGTTTCAAGAAATATTTGTCCATCTGTAATCGAAATCACATTAGTTGGAATAAACGCTGACACGTCCCCACCTTGTGTTTCAATAATTGGTAGTGCTGTTAGAGAGCCTGACCCATTTTCCTCATTCAGTTTTGAAGATCTCTCTAGAAGGCGCGAATGCAAATAAAATACATCCCCTGGATAAGCTTCCCGACCCGGTGGTCTCCTTAGAAGTAGAGACATTTGTCTGTACGAAACCGCCTGCTTAGACAAATCATCATAAACTATTAAAGCGTGTCTTCCATTATCTCTAAAGTGTTCAGCCATTGCTGTCGCCGCATAAGGGGCTAAAAACTGCATCGGAGCTGGGTCAGATGCAGTCGCCGCCACAACGATAGTGTAATTTATTGCACCAGTCTCTTCTAATTTTTTTACCAGCTGAGCAACTGTGGAACGCTTTTGACCAATTGCAACATAGACACAATATAATTTCTTGCTTTCATCTCCTTCTGCCGCGTCATTATAAGATTTTTGATTCAAGATCGCGTCTAATGCTACTGCTGTCTTCCCTGTTTGCCTGTCACCAATAATTAATTCTCTTTGTCCACGCCCAATAGGGATCATCGCATCTACTGATTTTAAACCTGTTGCCATAGGCTCATGAACAGACTTTCTAGGAATTATTCCTGGAGCCTTGCTATCTGCCACTCGTCGCTCTTTGGTCTTTATAGGTCCTTTACCATCTATTGGATTTCCCAACCCATCAACGACCCTGCCAAGTAACTCGTCACCAGCGGGAACATCAACAATTGAATTGGTACGTTTAACTGTATCACCTTCTTGAATATCTCTGTCAGACCCAAAGATAACAACTCCCACATTGTCAGTTTCTAGGTTCAAAGCCATTCCCTTTATACCACCAGGAAATTCGACCATTTCACCAGCTTGAACATTATCTAAACCATAAACTCTAGCAATTCCGTCCCCAACTGAAAGAACTTTGCCAACTTCATCAACTCCGGATTCCTCTCCAAAGTTCTCAATCTGGTCCTTAAGTATTGCTGATATTTCTGCTGCTTGGATAGCCATTAACCAACCTCTTTCATAGTAGCTTGGAGCGAAATAAGCTTCGCTCTAATTGATGTATCTAACATTCTAGATCCTACTTTGACAATTAAGCCTCCAATAATTTTCTTATCAGTCATAGAATCTAATTTAACTATTTTACCTGTAGATGAGCTAAGGGTCTCTACAAGTTTTTTATTTTGTTCAAGTGTTAACTTGGTAGCACTAATTATCTCTGCAGTTACTTCGCCTTTTTCTTCTGAGATGAGCTTACTTAATTCAGTAACAAGGTAAGGTACTATAGAAAGTCTCTTTTTTTCTGCCATAAGGCATAGAACACCGGCTAAAGCTTTGGATAATCCTAATGTTTTTGCTATCTCTAACATAGCACCAATTTGCTCTTTTCTTTTAAGCAAAGGCGAATTTAAGAATGCTACAAAATCAGCACTGTCTGATAAAAGTACATTGATAGTTACAATGTCTGTCTCTAAATTATCCAAAGCCTTTTGATCTTTGGATAGATCGAATGTAGCAGTAGCGTATCTCTTAGCCACCCCTACACATTCTGACGCTGATTCAGACACATTTACCTCTAATTATTATTTCTTCGCTAAATCTTGAGAACTTTCTCAAAACTAGCAAACGTAGTTAAGATGCTAATCACGATGGCTTACCAAAGCCTTACAAAAGCCGCAACTGTCAAAAGTCAAAAAATCAAAACAAAAACCATATATATTACAATACCTTAATAAAATCTACGTATTAGTGCGACCGTTTGAAGCTACTTAAGTGATTCTTTAGGATTCAGTTTTGTGTCTTTTTCTTAATACTGGAAAATATTTAGGAGTAATAGGTTGATTTCCCATAGCGCCAAATGGAACTCTTATTTTCAATCTATTACGAATCCGCTTTGTAACCGGAACCTGCTTTGTTGCCTCCAAAACAATTACTCCACCAGCTTGAGTAGGAAAAATAAATTTTCCTATGGCTTCAAATAACGGAGCAGACTTCAACCAAATTTTTTGATTTGAAGGAACTGAGAACAACGCACTAAAACTCCTGTTTGGAGAAAACGAGTGCTTTAACAGCTGTGACTCCAATTGAGGCAAAGTGTACGCGCTACCAGACCCAAATGGGGTGGATTCACTCCTACACCATAAACCAGTCCTGTTCGGCACAATGAACAAAACCTTTCCACCTGGCGATAACACTCGCCAACACTCATTAAACAACGCAGACATATTTTCACTAAATTCCAAACCATGAAGAAAAACTATACGATCCGTCGTTCCTGACGGGAGAGGCCACAGATTTTCTTCACACAAGACACTAATGTTATCAAAGTTATTTGGCCAATATATGACCCCTTGTTGCCCTGGCATAAGTAAAGTCAATCTTGCTACCTCTGACTCAAGTGGCTTAATAATAGGAGCTACAAATCCGTAACCAACTAAACTTTTTCCTGCAGTATCTGGCCAAAATTCACGAACAGCTGAGCTTATTACATTTTGTACGACAGCACCAAGACCAGTCTTCGCATAAAACTTGTACAAATTGTCAACATCCAAATACATAAGGGCTCTAAAAATTCAATAAGTTTATAATTTAACTACTAGCAGTTAAATATAACCCTAATAACTTATATTTTCTACTACTTGATAAAATATATTTTAAAAAAGACTTGAAGGTTAGGAAATAAACACGAATTATATATAATATAAATTATTCAACTTCACTTAAAGCTTCAAAGGAACCAAACTCTTGCCATCATTCTCTGACACTTTAGAAAAAGCCATTCATGTTGCCTTAGCACATTCGAATTCGCTTAAACACGAATTGGCTACACTTGAACATCTCTTGCTTGCTCTGACAGAGGAACCAGATGCTACTTTAGTGATGCGTGCATGTAATGTGGATTTAGAAAAGTTAAGGACATCATTAACCAAGTTTATTACCACAGAGCTTAAAAGTCTCGTGACAGATGTTGAAGGCTCAGAGTCCGTACCAACTGCCGCTTTTCAAAGAGTCGTCCAAAGAGCCGCGATTCATGTTCAATCCTCCGGACGAAGTGAAGTTACTGGTGCCAATGTACTTGTTGCTCTTTTTGCTGAAAGAGAATCAAATGCAGTCTATTTCTTGCAAGAACAAGATATGACAAGATACGATGCTGTAAATTACATCGCACATGGTTTAGCTAAGGATCCATCTTTTTCTGATGTTAAACCGGTTGCTGGAACAGAAGAGCCGAACCACAGTGAAGATTCTGACCCTAATCAAGCAGAGGTTAAAAAAGAATCTGCTCTTAAAAAATATTGTGTAGATTTAAATGAAAGGTCTAAAGAGGGTGGAATAGACCCATTGATTGGTCGGGATTCCGAGGTCGAGAGGTGTATACAAATATTATGCAGAAGACGGAAAAATAACCCTATACTGGTTGGAGATCCAGGTGTCGGTAAAACTGCTATTGCAGAAGGTCTTGCATACAAAATAGTCTCGAAAGAGATCCCTAAGGTCTTAGCAAACGCAATAATATATTCACTTGATATGGGTGCTCTATTAGCTGGAACACGTTATCGGGGCGATTTTGAAGAACGCTTAAAAGCTGTAATGACAGAGTTAGAAGAACATCCAGATGCTGTGTTATTTATCGATGAAATCCATACTGTTATTGGAGCGGGAGCCACATCTGGGGGATCAATGGATGCCTCCAACCTTCTTAAGCCAGCTCTTCAAGGAGGTTTGTTGAGATGCATGGGATCGACAACATATAAAGAGTACCGTCAGCATTTTGAAAAAGATAGGGCACTTAGTCGTCGGTTCCAAAAAATAGATGTAAATGAGC
>CAJIZW010000086.1 GCA_905181985.1 uncultured Paracoccaceae bacterium
ATTAAACTTAAGTTTATTGTGTCCCATTGTTCTGCATATGTCTTAGGTGGGATATACTCATTAATTAAATCATCTATTAACTGATATCGCATATCCTGCACAATCTCGCTTACATTTTCAGAGCGCATAACATCTAATCTTTGCGAAAATATAACCGTACGCTGGTCATTCATAACGTCATCAAACTTTAGAAGTTGTTTACGAATATCAAAGTTCCGGCCCTCAACCTTAGCTTGGGCTTTCTCTAGTGACTTATTAACCCAAGGATGAACAATTGCTTCCCCATCCTTCATACCAAGTGTTGATAGCATTTTATCAAGTCTTTCAGAACCAAATATTCTCATCAAATCGTCTTCAAGGCTTAAGAAAAAGGCTGATCTTCCAGGGTCTCCTTGTCGACCAGACCTTCCCCTCAACTGATTATCTATCCGGCGGCTTTCATGCCTTTCTGTTGCCAAAACATATAAACCACCTGCTAATTTTACCTTTTGTTTTTCAGCTAAAACTTCTGTCTCTATTTTTGTTCTAATTTTCTCAGCATCAGCATCTGGATCATCAGAAAGAGCTTGAAAAACTCTCATTTCTACGTTGCCACCTAGCTGTATATCAGTTCCCCTTCCTGCCATATTAGTTGCAATGGTTACTGCGCCAAGTTTGCCAGCATTCGCAATAATCTCCGCTTCCTTTTCATGTTGTCTTGCGTTCAAAACATTATGGTCAATATTTGCACTTTTTAGGAGCGTCGCCAGGTACTCAGATTTTTCAATTGATGTTGTTCCAACTAAAACTGGTTGTCCTTTATCATTTGATTTTTTTATTTCTAAAACAATTGAATCAAATTTTTCTTTAGCTGTTCGGTATACAGCGTCATGTTCATCAAAACGAGCTACAGGTTCGTTAGTTGGTATATCTACAACTCCCAACCCGTATATTTCACCAAACTCTTCAGCTTCAGTAGTAGCTGTACCAGTCATTCCTGCAAGTTTACTATAGAGTCTGAAGTAATTTTGAAAAGTCACGCTGGCAAGGGTAATGTTCTCTGGCTGAATCTCGCAACCCTCTTTTGCTTCGATTGCTTGATGCAAACCCCCAGAAAGCCTACGCCCAACCATCATACGTCCAGTAAACTCATCTACTAGCAAAACTGCGTTATCTCTAATCATATAGTCTTTATCTTTTTTAAAAGCTTTATGAGCCTTCAATGCCTCAGTTACATGATGAACTAATGAAGTGCTTTCGGGGTCATATAATGACTGGTTTTCAGGTAATAGCCCTACCTCAATTAATTTTTTTTCAATAAAGTCGTTACCCTCGTCAGTTATTGTAACGACGCGGGTCTTTTCATCTAAAGAAAAATGTTCTTCCATTATTGACGGAATCAGCTGATCTACTTTTAAATATAATTCTGATCTATCATCGGAAGGCCCAGAAATAATTAACGGCGTTCTAGCTTCATCAATTAAGATAGAATCGACTTCATCAACTATAGCATAATTATGTTCACGTTGAGCCACCTCTGATAAGTCAGAACGCATATTGTCTCTAAGGTAATCAAAGCCAAGTTCATTATTTGTCGCGTAAGTTACGTCCGCTGCGTAAGCCTCTTTTTTTTCTGAATCTGGTTGCTGCGGATAAACCACGCCAGTCACCATACCAAGCGCAGAATACACTTTACCCATCCATTCAGCATCTCTCTTAGCCAGATAATCATTTACTGTAACTATATGAACACCAGCACCTGAAAGCGCATTCAAATATGCTGGAAAAGTGGCTACCAGCGTTTTGCCTTCACCTGTTTTCATCTCAGCAATGTTTCCTTGGTGTAAAAATATAGCTCCTATTAGCTGAGTATCAAATGCTCGAAGCCCTATAGAACGTTTTGCAGCCTCTCGAACGTTAGCAAATGCTTCTGGCAACAAGGAATCTAGAGCTTCTCCAGAAGATGCCCGATTCTTAAGTTCATTAGTTTTTTCTAAAATCTCATCATCTGATAACACTAAAAACTCGGCCTCTAAAGAATTAATCTTTTCAACCAAATGCTTAACCTGTTTTATTTTTTTATCGTTAGCCGAACCAAAAATTTTTTTTGAAATAACTCCAAAACTTAACATAATAAACTGCCCTAGTTTTCCTAATTTATTTGTATCTTATAACTTTGTCACCTATACGGCCACAAAATATGACGTTAATATAGTTAATATAGTCACTAACCTAAAGCGATGTAAGGTGCGACTCGTTTAGTGTCAACGTCAAGGATTTTTTAATACATGGAGACTGTTTTATGCGAAAGTTATTTTTCTTAATTTATTTGAACTTTTTTATGGTTTTTTGTGCGACCAATAATGCCATAGCACAAGATGCTAATACTGTCTTAGCCACCGTGGGAGGTACAAATATTACACTCGGACATGTTATTGCTTTACAGGATCGACTTACAGACCAGTATAAATCCCTTGAAGACGCAGTCTTGTTTAAAGGCATTCTGGACCAGCTTATTCAACAAGCTGTTTTAGCAAAAGCGATTGAAAATCAAAAGAGTTCTAGGATTCAGTACAGTTATGAAAATGAATTAAGAGCTTTCTTAGCAAATACTTACATATCAATGATTTCAAAAGATGCATTAAGTGAAAAAGATATAAAGGACTTTTACGAAGTCAAATATAATTCTTCACAATCTGGAAAAGAGTTCAATGCAGCACATATTTTATTAAAAACCGAATCCAAGGCAATAGCTGTAAAAGAACAAATAGCTGCTGGAGGAAATTTTTCTGATTTAGCAAAGAGCCACTCCACAGGACCAAGTGGTTCCAGAGGGGGTGATCTCGGTTGGTTTGGCAAAGGCGCAATGGTTCCAGCTTTTGAAAAAGCTGTCTTAGCTTTAGAAATTGATGCTGTATCCGATCCAATTGAAACCCAGTTCGGGTGGCATATAATTAAATTAAACAACAGTAGGTTAAAGACGCCCCCCAGCTTAGAAGATGTAAGGGCTGAAATTGAAAGAGCTCTCAAAGACAAATATATAAGTGAAGAGGTTCGTAAAATAACTGCTGCAGCAAAAGTAGTACGTACAGAGGTTTCTATTGACCCATCAATAGTTAGAAACATCAGTCTACTTTCAAAATAGCTTCGAGGTTCAACCTTATGTCTGAAAACTTAAAATTGTCACCTCTGGCCCCAAAAACCGGGTTTCCAAAACTACCAGTAATAAGTGGTGTCACTTTCTCTAGCCATGCGGCCGGAATAAAGTATAAAAACAGACTAGATATAATGTTAGCAAGTATTTCTCCCGGCTCAACTATTGCGGGTGTTTTTACTCGCTCTTCAACACGATCCAATGCAGTTCTTGATTGTCAGGAAAAACTTGATATCCCAAAAAATAAAGAAAAAGGATTTGCATTTTTTGTAAACTCTGGGAATGCAAATGCCTTCACAGGAGAAGCTGGTAATCAATCTGTTAAAAGCATCGTGAAAGTACTGTCAGAAATTATTAAAATTCCAAAATCTCATATTTTCACATCTTCAACAGGTGTTATTGGGGAGCCCCTACCAACTGAAAAAATAGTTAAGTCCCTTTCATCATTGAAAAACTCTTTAAGCGAAATAAAAATTTCAGATGCTGCGTTAGCAATTATGACCACAGACACGTTCCCAAAAGGGTCACAAACTAGTGTCATAATAGATGGAAAAAAAGTTACTATCTGTGGAATTGCTAAAGGATCAGGAATGATAGCTCCTGATATGGCCACAATGTTAGTATATATTTTTACCGATGCCAAAATTTCACAACCAATCTTACAAAAGCTAGTAAGTAATATATCTGCAAAAACATTTAATTGTATAACTGTTGATGGTGACACCTCTACTTCTGATACTTTATTAATTGCAGCAACAGGTAAATCAGAGGCCTCTGAGCTAACCTCACAAAAACCCTTGGCCCTAAAAAAGTTTCAGGGAGGCCTAGAGAAAGTGATGCTCGACTTAAGCCATCAAGTTGTAAAAGATGGAGAGGGTGCTACAAAATTTATTGAAATAAATGTTTCAGGAGCAAAAAGTAAAAAAGATTCTTGGAAAATAGGAATGTCGATAGCAAATTCGCCATTAGTAAAAACAGCCATTGCTGGTGAGGACCCCAACTGGGGCAGAATCGTAATGGCAATTGGGAAATCTGGGGCTATAGCGGAAAGAGATAAATTAAAGATTTACTTTGGGAATATATTAGTTGCAGAGAATGGTTGGGAATCTCCAAGCTATAACGAAAAATTAGCTGCAGATTATATGAAAAAACAAGATTTAATTATTTCTATCGACCTTGGGATAGGGAGATTTAAATCTACTGTGTGGACCTGTGATTTAACTCATTCTTATATTTCTATTAATGCTGATTATAGGTCTTAAGAAAGTTTTATTATAATGGATATTAAGCTAGTTGTTTGTGTTGCTCTAATTGATAAAGATGGCCGGGTATTGATAGCTCAGCGCCCAGAAGGGAAAAACTTAGCAGGGTTTTGGGAGTTTCCAGGAGGAAAAGTTGAAAAGAATGAAAGCCCCGAAACTGCGTTAATTCGGGAACTTCATGAAGAGTTGGGAATAAATACTTGGGGTAGTTGTTTAGCTCCATTAACATTTGCGAGCCATAAATATGATGAATTTCATCTTCTTATGCCCCTATATATTTGTAGAAAATGGCATGGCATAGTCCAAGCACGCGAAGATCAAGCGTTAAAATGGTTAACTCCAGCCCAAATTTTTAAAGTTAAAATGCTTCCGGCTGATTTACCCCTAGTAGCCTGCCTTAGAGACTTACTTTCATAATGAGAATAAGTATGAAAATTACGATATCTTTAGTCAGTGCTTTTATTACCACCTTTGGTGTGCACAGATTAATTTACGGGGACTCTCCTAATACAAGCATTCTAATTATGATAGTTGGAGTTCTTGTTTGGAGATATGGTAACAAAAGAATTAACCAGAAGTTTCCTAAGTAGTAAGATTTAGGTGCACTCAAAATGTTTAATGATTACAAGTATTGTTTCTAAACCCAACCTAATAGATTTTCATCAATAATCTTACTTAATGCTGTAATGTGGTCATGATCATCATTTAAACAAGGTATATATGTGAACTGGTCACCCCCTGCTTCTTCAAAGCTTTCTTTAATTTCTTCATTTATTTCCTCTAAGGTCTCAATACAATCTGACGAAAAAGCGGGGGCAATAACTGCTAATTTCTTTTTTCCTATTTGCGCCAATCTAGCAACTTCTTTAACTGTGTAAGGTTGCAACCATTCCTCTGGTCCAAATCGAGACTGAAAAGTTGTAATTATTTCTGTGTCCTCCCAACCCAAACTTTCTTTTAATAGCCTTGTCGTTTTTTGACACTGACAATGGTAAGGGTCTCCTTCCATTAAATATCTTTTGGGAACCCCATGATAAGAGCAAACTAGAATATCTGGTCTATCTGGTATTTTGAGATACGCGTTCTTGACAGATTTTGCCAAAGCATCAATATATGCTGGGTGCGAAAAATATGCTGATATAGTTCGGACATCCGGTTGCCATTTTTCAGTCATTAATGTTCTAAACAACGCATCGTTTGCTGTTGCCGATGTTGCTCCAGCATATTGAGGGTAGAGTGGAAAAAACAGAATCTTCCTGCACCCCTTTTTAATTAAATCTTTGACTACTGATTTTGTCGATGGGTTACCGTAACGCATACAAAAATCTACTAATACTTTGTCCCCATACCTATCAAACATTTCTTCCTTAATTTTTTCTGTCTGAGCTTTGGTTATTGTTAATAGTGGGCTCTCATTTTGTTCATGGTTCCAAATACTCTTGTATGCTGCTCCACTAGTAAAAGGTCTTTTTGTTAAAATAATGAGCTGTAGAAGCGGTTGCCATAGCCAAGGTGAATAATCAACAACCCGCTGATCTGATAGGAACTCACCTAAATACCTTCTCATTGGCCAGTAAGAATAGTGATCCGGCGTTCCCAGATTTGTCAATAATATTCCTATTTTTTCTGGATTAACTGGTGGATGGTTTTTGGGAATATTATTTCTTATTATTTTGTCATTACTCATTGATTTATATCTCTTCATTTTTATCAGAATGCGATTCAAAGTGACTTAAAACCTCTCCTAAAGGCTTTGCTGGTGCCCCTGGCCTTAAGGGATTAGGTTGACTAACATCAGGAGACCAACCAGCCAAGAAAATAAGTTCGAAAGTAGCCATAATTTTATTTTTTTGAGGCTTATACTTTTTTAAGTACACCTTATTTGCTTCTTCAAACAACTTTGATCTCGTAAACCTCTTATTTCTTGATGATAGTGCATTAGTTTCACCCATGTCTCTTAAATCTCGCATTAAATGATAAATAGAGTCATAAACAACATTATGTTTAACACTGTCTGCAACTGGCAAAGCAAAGCCTGCTCTCTGTAACAAATCACCAATTGATCTGATTTCTGCCATTGGAGAAAATCGATCTGACAGCCCATTGCTTATAGTTAACTCTGCCGCAGAAAGAGCGTGCTTAAGTTCGATTAAAGTATTACCACCTAAAAGTGCGCACATGAAAAAGCCATCTGATCTAAGTGCTCTATTACATTGTATCAATTGCCCAACAGGATCATTTGACCAATGCAGACACATTGCATGAATTATTAAATCATGATCCTCTAAAGTTAAGTTTAAAAACTCTTCATCTGTCACTATTTTAGCACTTGGCATCCATTTTTTCCAAAAGTTTGGAAAACCGGTAACAATAGCAGGCCTAGCAAAAACTCTGTTTGAATCTGCAAGTCTTTCCGTAAATTCATGCGCCAGCTCTCTAAGTAGAAAGTTTTCTGACTGTTTTTGGTTTACCCTTTTTTGATTTCTTAAGATCGTTGCACGATCAAATAAACGAGGTGGCGTGTCCATTTTTTATCCTAAAATTATGCACCTAAAATCAAAGACCTAGAGAAATCAAAAACCGTAGTTTTCTATCTGCGTTCTGACACTTACATGTTTTAACTACCAAACTACAAGCCAATTGAATAAAAGGACTGTATATTGTATATGGTTTGCTCAACCAAGCTAAATAGTTTTTCTTAATATAAAAGTAATCTCCTTTAATGTTTAGGTTAAAATAACAAGGTTATTAAATGACAAAACCCAGAGATTCCTTAGCAACAGAGCTATTCAGCGAACTATTTATGGCCGAACAACTAGCACGGCACCAACTTGCTAGGGCCTTGCCAAAAGGAATGGAACTCTCTCAATTTTCTGTTCTTAATCATCTTTCCGGAACAACAGATTCAAGAACTCCCGCCCAAATTGCTCGCACTTTCAACTTAACAAAAGGAGCAATAACAAACACATTGAGAAAGCTTGAATGGGCTGGTCACATAAATGTTAACCCTGATTGGGATGATGCACGCCGAAAGCTAATTACTATAAGTCCATCTGGGCGGATGGCTAGAAACTCTGCACTTGAAAAAATAGCTCCAATTGCTGAAAACCTACTAACTAAGGTTGGTTCAGATGAATTACGTAAGGTAATCCCAGTTTTACGTGATTTACGTATTAAATTAAGCGAAAAAATATAAAGCTTAGCTTTTATTAATGCTTGCTGTTACATAATTAACAGAGAGATCTTTTTTTGACAAAGACCAACTCCACAAAAATGGGTTAAAAACAAATCCCTTTTTATCGACCGGCGTTAAGCCTGCAAGCTCTATATATTCGTATAGTTCATCAGGCTTTATAAATTTTGTCCATTCATGGGTTCCCTTTGGAAGCCACCTCATAACATGCTCTGCTCCAATTATTGCCATTATATAGCTTTTTGGATTTCTATTGATAGTGGAACAAATCATCAAACCATTCTCATTCAAGAGCTGTTGGCAAGCAGAAATAAATGTCAAAGGGTCTGAAACATGTTCTACAACTTCCATATTTAAAATTACATCAAACTTCATTCCTTCGCTTACCAAATCTTCTGCTGTCGTGTGCAAATAATCGATATCTAACTCTGCTTCCTCTGCATGAACTTTTGCAACTTTTATATTTCTTTCAGCAGCATCAGCTCCAACAACTATTGCACCAAGCCTCGCCATAGGTTCGCTTAAAAGCCCACCACCACATCCAATATCTAGAATTTTTAGCCCCTCAAAAGGTAGGCTTTTTGTCAAATCTCTTTCAAATTCGTAGGTTATTTGGGTGTTAATATAATCTAGTCTGCAAGGGTTAAGCATATGCAATGGTTTAAACTTACCTGTTGGATCCCACCACTCTGTTGCCATATCTTGAAATTTTTTAATTTCTTCCACATCAACTGTTGTTTTCATTTAAAGTCTCCAACTTTTTACCATTTTCGTTCTAATAGTATGTGTTATAGAAACAACTATGAACAAATCGACAGGACAAAACTACGCGGCAGATCATTTATACCCACCGATAGAGCCTTTTAAAAGGCAAATGGTTGATGTTGGGTCTGGTCACCTTGTTTATCTAGAGCGTTGCGGAAACCCAAACGGCATTCCTGTTATTGTTTTCCACGGTGGACCAGGAGGTGGCTGTAGCCCATACATGCGGCGTTACTTTGATCCACAACATTATCACATAATATTATTTGACCAACGAGGTTGTGGAAAGTCTACTCCTTTTGCAGACGTTACTAACAATACCACCTGGGATTTGATATCTGATATAGAGTTAATTCGAAAACTATTAAGAATAGAGCAGTGGATCTTATTTGGTGGAAGCTGGGGATCCACCCTATCATTGTTATACGCACAATCTCACCCATGTCGAACTATATACATGGTCATTCGGGGGGTTTTTCTAATGACAAAGAAAGAGCTTGAATGGTTTTATGGAGGAGGTGCAGGAATGTTTTTCCCAGAACATTGGAGTGTTTTTATAAATTTGATTCCCGAGGAGGAAAGAAAAGACTTAATTGCGGCCTATCATAAAAGATTATTTTCTGGTGATATCGCACTAGAGCTCAAATTTTCTAGTGTTTGGGCCGGTTGGGAAGCCGCGTTAGCTGTCTTTGGGTCTGAGAAAAAGATTGCTGAGATTCCGACAAACTACACAAGGGCCTTTTCCCGGCTTGAGTGTCATTATTTTTATAACAAGGGGTTTCTTAAATCAGACAACCAAATATTAGACAATATTAATAAAATTGCTAAAATTCCTTCGACGATAGTTCAAGGCCGGTATGATATGATTTGCCCCCCTGCATCTGCATATAGATTGGCACAAAAATGGGAAAAAGCTGACCTGAAAATGATTAATTGCGCTGGGCATGCTATGTCTGAACCAGGTATTTCAAAAGAGCTACTATCTGTAATGAATAAGATCAGAGACATTAACCTTTAAAAAACACACCTTTCAGACAATATTTAAATCTTCCCTGTAAAGCACTTGAAATACTTAATGTTGTTGGGTATAGACACTGACAACAGCGGCATGTTGAGCCAATTCCAACATACCACCGAAATTAAGTAACGGGCTGCTAGCCCGTTTTTTTGTTGAAAGACGTTAAATGACTGATCTTATTTGTCGCTCTACCTTAGAGAAGAAAATCTCTGCTATCGTAAGCCCAGCGATTGAATCACTAGGTTACGAGCTTGTCAGACTTCGCCTCACAGACGACGAACCTGGCACACTTCAAGTTATGGCAGATTCAGCCTCTGGTGCATTTAATGTTGATGATTGTGCAAAAATATCAACTGATATCTCCACAATACTTGATATAGAAGATCCTATTGAAAAAGAATACACTCTCGAAGTCTCGTCTCCTGGAATAGACCGACCCTTAACCCGGTTAAAGGACTTCGAAGACTGGTCTGGTTATCAAGTTAAGCTCGAAACATTAGAATTAGTCGATGGTCAGCGCCGATTTAAAGGTAACCTTTTAGGTGTTGATAACGATTCTGTGGTTCTGGAGCTAAATAACAAACAACTTAAAATAAATTTTGACTTATTATCTGATGCAAAGCTTGTTCTAACAGACGCTCTAATTAAGGACGTATTAAAAAATAGAAAAGATTTTGAAAAATTCGACAAAGAAAAATTTGATGAAATAGATGAAACTGTTCCCGAAGAAGGAGAAGACTAAAATGGCAATAACATCCGCAAATCAACTTGAGCTTTTACAAACAGCAGAAGCTGTAGCTCGAGAAAAAATGATAGACCCAGAGCTTGTAATTGAGGCAATGGAAGAAAGCCTAGCACGTGCGGCAAAGTCTAGATACGGGGCAGAGCTTGATATAAATGTTAAAATTGACCGTAAAACTGGTGGTGCAACATTCACAAGGGTTCGAACAGTCGTTGAAGATGATCTGGTACAAAACCCTTCAGCTGAAATAACGATAAATCAAGCTACTGAGCTTAAAGAAAATCCAGTAGTTGGTGATGAAATCCGTGACGAAATTCCTCCAGTAGAAATGGGTAGGATAGCTGCTCAGGCCGCCAAACAGGTTATTCTTCAAAAAATTCGTGAAGCCGAAAGAGATGTACAGTACGAAGAGTTTAAAGATCGTGCAGGAACAATTATGAACGGCGTCGTAAAGCGGGAAGAATATGGTAATATAATTGTTGATGTAGGGCGGGGTGAAGCGGTATTACGTAGAAATGAGAAAATTGGGCGGGAAAGTTATAGACCAAATGACCGTATCCGCGTGTATATCAAAGAGGTTCGTAGAGAAGCTAGAGGACCACAGGTATTTCTTAGTCGAACTGATAATCAATTTATGGCTGAATTGTTTAAAATGGAGGTCCCAGAAATATATGAAGGTATTATAGATATAAAAGCCGTTGCAAGAGACCCTGGATCTAGAGCCAAAATTGCCGTTATATCTTATGATTCCTCTATCGACCCAGTAGGTGCATGTGTTGGTATGCGGGGATCCCGTGTCCAGGCTGTAGTTAACGAGCTACAGGGTGAAAAAATTGATATTATACCTTGGAATGAAGACCAACCAACTTTTTTAGTGAATGCTCTACAGCCGGCGGAAGTAACTAAGGTGGTTTTAGATGAAGAAGCTGAAAGAATAGAGGTTGTCGTACCAAATGAACAACTATCACTTGCAATCGGACGAAGAGGGCAGAATGTGCGGTTAGCCTCTCAATTAACTGGCTTAGACATTGATATTATGACAGAGGAACAAGAAAGCACTCGACGGCAGGCTGACTTTGAAGAGAAAACCAAGTTGTTTATTGAGACCTTAGATCTAGACGAGTTTTTTGCTCAACTTTTAGTTTCTGAAGGTTTTACATCTCTTGAAGAAGTGGCCTATGTAGACTCTAGTGAGTTGATGGTTATCGACGGTGTGGATGAGGATACGGCTAAAGAACTTCAAGCTAGGGCAAAAGATTTCCTAAACGCTCGAAACATAAAGGCTTTGGAAACCGCTAGGGCTAATGGGGTAGAGGAAAGCTTAATAACTTTCGAAGGTTTAACTCCTCAGATGGTAGAGGCTTTATCCATGGACGATGTAAAAACACTTGAAGACTTTGCGACATGCGCGGATTGGGAGCTTGCAGGTGGTTGGACAACCGTAAATGGTGAGAGGGTTAAAGACACAGGTGTATTAGAAAAGTTTGAAATGTCTTTAGCAGAAGCACAGAACTTGGTAATGACCGCTCGAATTCAGTTGGGTTGGGTCGATCCTTCAGACCTTACTTCCGAAGAGGTGGAAACTTCAGATGAATTACTAGAGGAATAAATATAAGGGTTTATTTGTTATTAAAGAAAGTATGTGTTTGAAAAAAGGTCCAGCAAAAATTATAGAGAGACGTTGTATTTCAACAGGTTCGATTATGAATACAAAATCTATGGTACGATTCGTTGTAGGACCTGATGGAGGGGCTGTTCCTGACGTTTTTTGTAAACTTCCGGGTAAAGGGATGTGGGTAAGTTCAAAAAAAAGTAGTTTAGACCGCGCTTTAAGTAAAAACTTATTCTCGGTGGTTTCAAAAAAACCTGTGTTAATAAATAATAATTTATCAAAGCAAATTGAAGACTCTATTTTAAAAAAATTACTTAATCTGATTTCTTTAGCACGAAAAGCTAACCAAGCTATTGCTGGTTTTGAAAAGGTTAAAGGATCATTAGAGACGGCCCGCGCTGTACTTTTAATACAAGCAAGTGACGGCTCTCCTAGAGAAAAGTCTCGGCTTAGGCCACCTGTAGGAGAAGGAACCCTGATTAACTGCTTAAAGATGCAAGAATTAGGTTTGGCTTTTGGCAGAGAAAGTGTGATACATGCCGCAATAATGCGAGGCGGCCTCCATAAAGAAATCACTTTGGAGGCATTACGTCTTGGTGGAATACGTGAAATACAGGGGCACTCTTCAGCCCAAAAGGAAAGAACAATACATGAGCGACAGTGATGATAAAAAAACTCTTGGTATCCGTGGTGGTTCGGGTAAAGCTAGTAATGTAAGACAAAGCTTTGGCCACGGTCGAACCAAAAGTGTTGTTGTGGAGACAAAGCGTAAACGCGTAGTCATTCCCACAGCCGTTCCTCAAAAAGCTACAACAGGTTCCTCTAATACTTCACCATCCCCAGGTCTATCAAAACGGCCTTCTGGGATAACAGACGCTGAGATGACGCGTAGGTTAAATGCGTTGAAAGCCGCAAAAGAACAAGAAGGTGTGGATAAGATTCGTAGGGAAAAAGAGGAGAAAGTCCGCGCAGAAGAAAGGGCTGTTAGGTTAGCAGAAAATACAGAAAAAGAGCGAGAAGAGCGGGAAAGAGAAGAAAAAGTAAAAAAGAAGTCCGCAGAAGATGCGCAAAAAATTAAAGATCTAGAGGTCTCAAAATTAGCTTCTGCTCCCATACCCGGGTCTAAGCCTTTAGATTCTATGGACGGTCCTAGTCCTGTTCAACGCCCAACAGGAAAACTCCAGTCAGGGGCCCTAAAAAAACCTGACGATCAAGAGGACAACAACAAAGGAAAAGGTAAAGCCTCTCGCGAGGGTGATGGCCGAAGGTCTGGAAAACTTACTTTAAACCAAGTTCTTGCTGGTACCGATGGTGGGCGTCAGCGTTCCATGGCCGCAATGAAAAGAAAGCAAGAGCGTGCTCGTCAAAAAATGCTTGGGACCGCTGTGGAGCGAGAAAAAATAATTCGTGATGTTCAGTTGCCTGAAGCTATTTCTGTTCAAGAGCTTGCAAATCGTATGGCTGAAAGAGTTGCTGACGTTGTAAAATCGTTAATGACTAGTGGTATTATGGCTACACAAAATGAAATATTGGATGCTGATACAGCTGAACTTATTATTGAAGAGTTTGGGCACAAAGTGGTTCGAGTTTCAGACTCAGATGTTGAGGATGTTATTGACCAAATAATAGACGACGATAAAGACCTAAAACCACGCCCACCTGTAATCACCGTTATGGGACACG
>CAJIZW010000087.1 GCA_905181985.1 uncultured Paracoccaceae bacterium
TTTCAAAAATAGATGTTAAAAAGAAAAAAATTTATAGCAGAGGAAATAGTACTCCATTCCATCAGCTTATCTTTACAACTGGATCCAATCCTCGAAAGCTATCCGGATCATTGAGTCGAAATTTAAAAAATATTTTTTATGTGAGATCAATCTTAGACGTAAACTATATGGCTTCACACTTAGTGCAAGGGAAGAAAGTCTTAATTATTGGTGGTGGCTATATAGGTTTGGAGGCAGCAGCAGTTTGTAGGAAATTAGGTGTAAATGTAAAAATTATTGAAATGGACAAAAGAATTTTGAATAGAGTTTCATCCTCTCAAACTGCAAACTATTTCAAAAAGCTCCATAAAAATCATGGTGTAGAAGTTCGAGAAGGTGTTACGCTAGATACGCTTTTAGGAGAGACTCAAGTAGAAAAAGCGATACTTTCTGATGGCACCAAAATGAATATTGACTTTGTAATTGTAGGGATTGGGGTTCTACCTAATGACAATCTAGCATCAGAAGCTGGTTTAGATATTGAAAATGGCATTAAAACTAACTCACTTGGTCAAACATCTAACGAGAGTATTTGGGCTGCCGGTGACTGCGCCTCGTTTCCTTGGAAGGGAAAGCGTATACGTTTAGAAAGTGTGCAAAATGCTATTGATCAATCAGAAATAGTGGCAGAAAATATCTTAGGTGGAAAAAAGAGTTATATACCATCCCCTTGGTTTTGGTCAGACCAGTACGATGTGAAGCTTCAAATAGCAGGTTTAAATACCGGTTATGACCAAATAGCTGTAAGAAAGGGTGACAGAGCTAATTCTGTGTCACACTGGTACTATAACTCAGGGACACTCATTTCAGTTGATGCCATGAATGACCCAAGGTCCTACATGATTGGTAAAAGAATAATAGAGAGTGGTAACACAGTTTCACCAATAGATATTGAAAACCCTGATTACGACTTAAAAAAACTAATAAAAAAGTGAGAGTTATCGCAGGAAAGTTCCGTGGTTTAAGGTTAAAATCTATAGGCAGCACACCGACTAATAAAAGCCTAAGGCCGACTACAGATCGTGTAAGAGAAAACCTTTTTAATATTCTTGCTGGAGGAAAGTATGGTAATATTCTTGACGGTGCACGGGTACTAGATATGTTTTCTGGAACAGGAATACTTGGAATTGAAGCTATTTCTCGAGGTGCCAGCCACGCTACTCTTATTGAAAAGTGTGCAAGCACCTTCAAGTTAATACAAGACAACATTAAACTTACTAATACTGTTAATGAAATTAATACAATAAATACAAATGTAATGCATCTGGAGCAATGTAAAACAGAACCTTTTAATTTAATTTTTATTGATCCTCCTTATCAAAAAAAATTTGGTGAACCCGCATTAGAAAGAGCACTACAGTTTGGTTGGTTTTCAGTAGGAGCATTAATCGTGTGGGAGGAAAGTGCCTCTCCAGAGGTACCAAAGGAATTTCAGTTGGTTGATGAAAAAAAATATGGAAAAACAATTTTGACTTTTTTAACTGCTCCCTAGGAAGTTCTAATCCACTATGAAAAATGTCCTAAATAAAACTTTTGGCTTAAAATCTTTTAAGCCCGGACAAAAAGAAATAATACAATCAGTTATAGATGGAGAAGATGTCTTTGTAGTAATGCCCACAGGGTCAGGTAAATCATTATGCTACCAGCTTCCAGCCATTATCCGCGAAGGGTTAACGGTTGTTATATCACCACTAATTGCACTGATGATGTCACAAGTCCTATACCTCAAAAAACTTGGTATAAACTGCGGCGCTCTAACCTCAAGTAGTAGCCCAGAAGAGGTCTCCGAAATTCTAAACAACCTTAGTCAAAAAACTCTTAAAATTCTTTATATAGCACCTGAAAGATTATCAAAGGCTTCAACAATTAAAATGTTAAAAACTGGAAACATAAATTTAATAGCAGTCGATGAGGCACATTGTGTTAGTCAATGGGGTCATGATTTTAGACCTAGTTACCTCTTAATTGGCAATCTCAGGAAAAGGCTAAATGTCCCTCTTGTAGCACTCACAGCAACTGCCGGGCCAAAAACAAAGATCGAAATAGTTAAACAGTTATTTAAAAATAATAACCCTAAATCTTTTTCTTATGGTTACGATCGGCCAAATATCTTTATGTCTTTTCAACTAAAGAACTCCCCAAGAGCTCAAATTTTGAATTTTGTTACGCAGAACAAACGAACGAGTGGAATTGTGTACTGTGGGACCCGTGCAAAAACAGAAACAATAGCAAATGCACTTAATGAAATAGGTTGCTCTGCGTTGGCATATCACGCCGGCCTAGAACCTAGTGCTCGCCGAAATGTAGAAGCTCTATTTAGCTCTAAAGATAATTTAATAATTGTTGCAACAATAGCTTTTGGTATGGGGCTCGATAAGTCGGACATTAGATGGATTGCACATGCAGACTTACCTCAATCAATTGAAAATTATTATCAAGAAATTGGAAGAGCAGGTCGTGATGGAAAACCTGCGATATCTTTAACTCTTTATAGTCAAGAGGATATTGATTTTAGAAGGCAACAAATTAATGAGGGTTCTGCTATCGAAGTTCGAAAAGATCTAAACCATCAGCGACTTAACTACATAATTGGCCTGGCAGATGAAATAGATTGCCGCCGTAAAAATCTGTTAGGATACTTTGGGGAGGATAACGTATCATGTGGAAATTGTGACTTATGCAAGGATCCCAAAAACACATTTGAGGCCTCTAAATCCATTCAAAAAATACTGAAATGTATAATTTTAACAAATGAAAAATATTCTATTACTGACATTATCAACCTTCTGACTGGACAACTAACGGATAAAATAAAAGAAAATAATGGTCAAAAAAGTAAATTCTTCGGTACAGGAAAAGAATTTAATGACCATCAATGGTTATCTATTATCCGGCAGATGATGGGAAAAGATCTAATTCGTCCATCTATACAGGGTGTGAATTCAATTACTCTAACAAGTCAAGGGAACGTATTCCTCACTAATAAGCACCCAATCAATTTCAATCTAGATTCATTTCATAAGGTATCAAAAAAATCAACAATTAGGACATTGATTTATGGTGATGACCAAGCACTTTTATCAAAGTTAAAAGCACACTGTCGAAAATTAGCAGAAAGTAGTAATATACCCAGTCATTTTATTTTTCGGGAAACAACTTTAATTGAAATGGCTATAAAAAAACCAAAAAATATAGACGAATTTTTTATGATACGTGGCGTAGGGCCTAAGAAGCTAGAGAAGTTTAGTACATCATTTTTAAACATAATTAATGTATCACCTGCTGACCCCTTACACCCCGCAAGAAGAAAACTAATAGGAGGCACCTCTGCTTGTATTTATGATCAACTGATTGAAATCCAGTCTAAATTAGCGTACGGTAGAGATGGACACCAAAAGAAAATTACTTGCTCTCCCTCAATAATTGCTAAAATATCAAAATTAATAAATCCTACACAAGTAGTTATTAATAATATTCTCGGCAAGAAAAAAGCCCTTCGCTTTGGAAAGGCATTTTTTAAAATATTGAAAGACTTTTAATAAAATTAATATGTTTTAATAAAGTATCTATTAAATAAAATTGAGGTTTAAAGAAATGTTAACTGTTATTTCACCAGCAAAGAAACTTAATGTTGAACTAAATATAAAGATTCAACAAACTAAACCCACTTTTAAAACAGAAGCTAATGACTTAGCCGCTACAGTGAATAAATTATCTACAAGCGAGCAACAGAAACTTATGTCAATCTCAGAAAAGCTAGCAGAATTAAACAAAAAAAGATTTCAATCTTTTAAAACGGAACCCACTTCAGAAGAGTCTCTTGCAGCAGTTTTTGCATTTGCCGGTGATACTTATACTGGTTTAGAGGCAGAAACACTTGAAAACGAAGAGCTTAATTTTGCTCAAAACCATCTACGAATTTTATCTGGATTGTACGGTATCTTAAAGCCTTTCGATGCGATTCAACCTTATCGACTTGAAATGGGAAGCAAGTTAAATACGAATAAGGGAAAATCTCTATACCAGTACTGGGGCGACATGTTAAGTTTAGAGCTTAATCAGCATGCCAAAGATGTTAATACAAATATATTAATTAATTGTGCAAGTCAGGAATATTTTGGCGCAATAAAACAAGAAGCTCTAAATTTAAAAATTATTACACCTGTATTCCTTGAAAATAAGGCAGATGGTCCAAAAATTATAAGTTTTTTTGCAAAAAGAGCTCGCGGAGCAATGGCTAGGTTTATTATACAAAATAGAATAACTACTCCAAAGCATTTAAGTGATTTTGATACTGGAGGCTATAAATATCAAAAAAACTTATCCAGTTCTGAAAAACTAGTGTTTTTAAGATAAAAGGTAGTAAGTTAAATTTTAACTGAAACCTATTAACTAAAACAACCCTGGCAAAACCAACCACCTGTCTTAAGCCCACCATGTGCATAATAAAGCCATAATCTCTCACCCGTTTCTGTATCAATCCTCCAATAATCTCTAACACCTGTTCTCCAGTTTGGGTCATCAAACCACCACTCAGGAGAGATCCGTTCAGGTCCTGTTTTGAAAATACTATTAAACCAACGTCCCCTCCACTTAAATTTTTTCAATGGAAAAAAGTTATCCTGAATCTTAACAGGCTCTGGGTTAAATAATACAGTTGGTCGTAGATAAATCTTTGGGAGCCATCCAAAAAATGGTTCAGACCACATTGCACCGGAAGTAATAAAAGATTTTTCAGGAATATGACTTTCTGCAGAGTGCCAGCGCGTAATAGAGTCTGTGCCCAGTCTCATACTTACCCTATTAAGGAAGTGCTCAAAATCGATACCTGTATTAGGCTTTTTAATTTCCATACTATCCTCAGAAAGTTCTTTAACATATTGAGCTTCATAAACAGGTTCATAAATTTTTGTCTCTAAGCGTATCAAATCAACACCAAAACCTGAAATAACATCGTCTAATTTCATAGCTAAGAGAATTAAAATTTTTTCTGTATCAAAGCTTGGTTGTGTTAACTGGATATATATACTTTGCGTTGTACTATCTGTCCTAAATATCTGTAACTGTAATTTTCGTACTCCAAATTTGCTATTTTTTAACTTTCGGCATAATGCTGGAACTAATTTTTCAAGGGCTAGCAAGAAATCACTTTTAAGCCCAATGGGCTCTGGCAATGTCAACCTAACAGAAAACCTGTTAACTGGTTTTTCTGGAGATACCGGTTCTGGCTCAAGCCCTAAAATTTGATCTAAGCGAGTTAATAAATCTCTTCCAAAACGTCGTGTTAATGGCGCACGAGGTATTTCTAACAAATCTTTAATATACCTAAATCCTAATCTTCTAAGAGAAATAACTTTACTCTGCGAAAGCCTTAAAGATGCCAAAGGTAAGTTAGAAATATACTCTCGTGTTTGTCCACAAGGGGCTATAATATATTTAAAAAAACTTAATTCATTATTTTTTTGATCAATAGTAAGACTACTAGGTTGATTACCTCTCTTAAACGCACGTGTTCTAGTTGCACGTGCTTCCTGATCAATAACATCTCCAGTATGAAGCAATTCAGAAGTATTTTCTAAAAACCGAGATAAAGCCCAAGCAGCCCCAACAGTATCTGCTAACCCAATATGGACCGTGAGTGCGAAATTATCACAATCTATTTTAAACGCCTCAATGAGGCCTTGTTCTCCTCCAAACAAATGAGCACATCCAGTAATATCTATTAAAACTCCATCTGGTAATTCTTTTTTTATCCACGGAGAGTACTTTCCTGCCCACCGTGAAAGTAAATCTAAAAATCTGTAATCCTCTTCCAAGTCAAAAAACCTGACTATAACATTAGGGCACCTTAAGATTGTGTCGCCTATAGATTGTCCAATAAAAAGTCCTTGTAGCTCTGCCGCTATATTAAGATTACAGACCGTCCCTTGATTACCTTCATTAAGTATAATTACTACTGGTGTTTCAAGGCTTATTTTTTCTTGCCGGATAACCCTCTCTACAGACAGCCTCTTAAACCATAAAGATAACACACGACGACTAGACAATACTTTACCTCAAAAATGTTCACTTTTTGTTCTTTTTATTAAAGCATTTTTATCAATATAGTCGAGTCATTTTTTAACTTTTAAAAAATAGTTTAATGCTAGTTTGCTAATCTTGACTGACGTTTACGTTCGTGAGAATCTAAAAACACTTTACGCAAACGAATTGATTTAGGCGTTACCTCTACAAGTTCATCATTATCAATATAGGCAATTGCTTGCTCAAGGGACAGACTAATAGGTGTTGTCAGCTTCACAGCCTCATCAGTACCTGACGCTCGAACATTTGTTAATTTTTTTCCTTTAAGAGGGTTAACCTCAAGGTCGTTCTCACGACTATGTTCACCAATTATCATACCTTGGTAAACCGGTTCTTGCGGTCCAATAAAAAACTTTCCTCGATCTTCTAAATTAAAGATTGCGTAAGCTACTGATGTACCATTTTCCATAGAAATCAATACACCAGACCTTCTACCAGGAATGGGCCCTTTGTACGGCTCCCAATCATTAAAAACTCTATTTAATACACCAGTTCCTCTAGTATCAGTCAAAAACTCGCCTTGGTAACCAATCAAACCTCGAGAGGGGACATGCGCAATTATCCTTGTTTTTCCAACTCCAGCCGGACGCATTTCTATCAGTTCACCCTTACGAGAACCAGTAATTTTTTCAATGACTACCCCAGAATAATCATCATCAACATCAATAGTTACCTCTTCTACCGGTTCTAATTTAACATCACCATCACTCCTAAACAAAACCTGAGGACGGGAAATACTCAACTCAAAACCCTCTCGTCTCATATTTTCGATTAAAACACCCATCTGCAATTCACCTCGGCCAGAAACTTCAAAAGCTTCCCCACTAGGTGTGTCACTTACCTGAATGGCAACATTAGACTCCGCCTCTTTCATCAAGCGTTCTCTTATTACTCTGGATTGAACTTTCTTTCCATCGCGCCCAGCTAATGGACTATCATTAATGCCAAAGGTGACTGATATAGTAGGTGGATCTATGGGTTGAGACTCCAGAGCTTCGTCCACCACTAAGGAACATAATGTATCAGCAACTGTAGCCTTAGACATCCCAGATAAAGAAACTATATCACCAGATTCTGCTATATCGATAGCGACTTGGCTTAAACCACGAAAAGCCATAATTTTTGTTACTCTAAACTGTTCTAACTTTACACCATCCCTTGAAAGAGCCTTTATCGTTTCACCTACTCTTAATGTACCTTTCTCAACTCTACCCGTTAGGACCCTACCTATAAAAGGGTCGTTGCCTAAAGTTGTAACTAGCATTGTAAAGTCTAATTGACGATTTGCTATTTGTGTTGGAGCTGGAACATGTGCAACAACTAAATCTAAAAGAGCTGCTAAGTCCTTACGTGGTCCATCAAGCTCCATATCAGCCCAACCAGAACGCCCAGAAGCATACATAATAGGAAAATCTAATTGGTCGTCATCAGCGCCTAGGTTTGCAAATAAGTCAAAGCACTCATCAAGAGCTCTATCCGGTTCAGCATCACCCTTATCTACTTTATTTAAAATGACTATTGGTCTAAGCCCTAGAGCAAGAGCTTTCGATGTCACAAATTTTGTTTGTGGCATTGGTCCCTCTGCGGCATCTACCAAAAGCACAACTCCATCAACCATACTTAAAATGCGCTCAACTTCACCACCAAAGTCTGCGTGACCAGGAGTATCTACAATATTAATTCGCATCCCTTTCCATTCTACAGAGGTTGCTTTTGCCAAAATTGTAATACCTCGCTCTCTTTCTAAATCATTACTGTCCATAGCTCTTTCGGCTACAGCCTGATTCTCTCGAAAAGAGCCTGATTGTTTTAATAACTCGTCCACGAGTGTTGTTTTTCCGTGGTCGACGTGAGCAATGATCGCTATGTTGCGAAGATCCATTTTTTTACCTTTTAATGAAATGTTGCGAGCGACCTATCTGAACCTTGGTTTAAATGCCAGCCTTTAATTTTATTTATGCTGTTTTCAAATATAAAATAATTTGTAATATAAGAAATATTAATTTTTATTTTACTTTTTTTTCCTAAAGCTTTTCTTTCCAGATCTCTTTCTAACAAAACTTTTCTTAGAACGGCCAACTGATAATTTCTCTCCATCAACACTAATAAGCTGTAAAGTTAAACCTCCTGTCAGGGCATTAGTTTCAACCAACCTTACTAAAACTCTCTTTCCTAAACCCAGCACTAAACCTGTTCTCTCTGCAACTAAAACTTGTTTTTCTCGATTATATCTAAAGTATTCATTCCCAATCGTTGATACTGGAACTAGACCATCAGCGCCCGACTCATCAATTTTAACAAAAATTCCAAACCGAGCTACTCCAGAAATAGTGCCCAACACTTCTAAACCTAATCTATCAGAAAAAAATGCTGCTAAATAACGGTCTACTGTATCTCTCTCTGCTAACATTGATTTACGTTCACAAATCGAAATACTCTCTCCAATGGCTTCAAGCTCAACTGGGTCAAATTCATAAAGTGGATTTTGTCCTCTATTGATAGTCTCGATTATAGCTCTGTGAGTAACAAGGTCAGCATACCTCCTTATCGGTGACGTAAAATGAGTATAGCGCCTTAGGGCAAGGCCGAAGTGACCAATAGGTTGGGCTCCATAGTAAGCCTGAGGCATAGATCGTAAAATGGACATACTAACTAGCTCGGAATATTCTGTTTCCTTCGCGTTACATAGCAAACTATTTAAGTGATGAGTTTTTAAAACTTGGCCTTTGCTAAAGCTTAAACCACAAGACTTAACAATTTCTCTTAATGTATTAACTTTCTCTTTTTCAGGTTCTTCATGAATCCGGTATAAGAAATAGCTCTTATTATTAAATAACTCTTCCGCGGCAGCAACATTTGCCAAAATCATTAACTCTTCAACAACTTTATGAGCATCTAATCTATCTAAGAATTCTATTGATGCAACTTTTCCACTATCATCTAAAAGAATTTTTCTTTCAGGTAGATCTAGAATTAACGGCCCTCTTTCTTTCGTCGTATTTTGTAATACCTCATAGCACTTATACAACGGCTTGATTATACTTTCTAGGATCGGTTGAATTTTTTTACTTGGATTCCCATCAATCGCTTCCTGTACCTCTCTGTATACTAATGATCCCCGGGATCTCATAAGTCCTCGAAAAAATTGCTGACTAGTTTTCTTTCCACCACTGTCTAAAATCATTTTCAATGCTAAACAGGGCCTATCTTCTCCTTCATGTAGGGAGCAAAGGTCTGCTGACAAATTTTCTGGAAGCATCGGGACAACACGGTCCGGAAAATAGGTTGAGTTACCTCTGTTTCGTGCTTCCCCATCTAATAGGGAATTTGGTTGAACATAATGTGCGACGTCAGCGATTGCAATCCAGACGATAAAGCCACCTTTATTTTCAACATCTAAATCAAGCTCAACATAGCAAGCATCATCATGATCTCTGGCATCAGCTGGATCAATCGTGACAAACGGTATATGTCTTAAATCGTCCCGATCTACTA
>CAJIZW010000088.1 GCA_905181985.1 uncultured Paracoccaceae bacterium
GGCCTGCCTTCGATGACAGCGTTGAAGCGCTTCAATACCTTAAACACCATTTTACGCTAGTTGTTCTATCAAATGTCGACAACAATAGCTTCGCACATTCAAATAAGAAATTGAATGTAACTTTTGACGCTGTCTACACCGCTCAGGATATTGGCTCTTACAAACCTGCCCCAGCTAACTTTGACTACATGATTGATAACCTTGAGCGCCTTGGTATAGCAAAAACTGAAATTCTACACACTGCTGAGAGTATGTTTCACGATCATGCACCAGTTAACCAGTACGAACTTGCAAATTGTTGGATTTATCGCAGGCATGAGCAAGAGGGGTTTGGCGCAACAATGAATCCTGGTGACATGCCATCCTACGACATGGTTTTCAACTCAATGGCTGAATTGGTAGAGGCTCACAAGGGTGAGATCGAAAGCAATAACTAATAGACGTCTAATTTAATTGAGGTACAAAAAAATACACATTATTGATTTTTGATGTTACGCAGCGGTTAAGCATAATATTCAAAGAAAAAGGGCTTGCAAAACTGCAAGCCCTCGTAATTTTTTTATTTTTAGTAAAACAGACTTTAGCGCTTTGAGAACTGGAAGCTCTTACGAGCTTTTGCTTTTCCATATTTCTTACGCTCAACAACTCGACTATCTCTCGTAAGAAAACCAGCTACTTTTAAGGCTCCCCTCAAAGACGGGTCATAAATTTGCAATGCCTTTGAAATACCATGCTTAACCGCCCCAGCTTGACCGGACAACCCACCACCTTTAACAGTCGCAGTGACATCAAATTGTCCCTCAACTCCAGCAACAGTAAACGGTTGACGAAGAATCATTTGCAGAACAGGTCTCGCAAAATAACTAATCATTTCCTTACCATTTACTACAACTTTACCAGAACCAGGTTTTATCCAAACTCTAGCTACAGCATCTTTTCTCTTTCCTGTAGCATATGAGCGGCCTAAGCTATCTCGAACTGCAACGCGCTCTATAGTAACAACTTCTTCTGTAGCAATTGGTAGGGCGGATGTCGCCTCGCCCAAATCGTTTAACGTTTTAATTTCATCAGCCATTATTATTCACTCCGCGTGTTTTTTTTGTTTCTAGAAGCGACATCTAAAATTTCAGGCGCTTGTGCGTCATGTGGATGTTCAGACCCTGCATAAACACGAAGGTTAGTCATCTGTTGCCGGGACAATGGTCCGCCAGGAAGCATTCTTTTAACAGCCTGCGTGAGAACTCTCTCTGGAAACTTACCGTCAAGAATCTCTTGATTAGTACGAGACTTAATCCCACCAGGATGACCTGTATGCCAATAATTTGGTTTTTCTCTTTTGTTCCCAGTCAACTGAATTTTTTCAGCATTTATAATAATAACATTATCACCCATATCCATATGGGGTGTGAAAGTTGTCTTGTGTTTTCCACGTAATCGTGTTGCTACAAAGGAAGCTAAACGCCCCAAGACAATTCCTTCCGCATCAATTAGTATCCATGTTTTATTGATGTCCGCAGGTTTAGCGGTAAAGGTCTTCATAATTGTACCTCAAATTTAAATTTATATCTTTAGTTTAATATTTATGAGCCGTTTTGCTATTTTTTTATAATGTAGTCAAGTGGAAAAAGTACATATTATCTATGTTTATCAATGATTTATAATATAGGTATTATAGTACCTATATTAATTGTTTAATTGAATAGCATAAGTTACTGAGAAGCGCGCAACTGGTTTTTCTTCAAGTTGTCCAGAATAGATTAGGCCATCAAACACTGCGAGACGCTTGCCTAATTTTAAAACGTTGGCTCTACAAACTAACAACCCAACCTTTGGCCTTCTCATAAAGTCAATAGAACAACTAGTTGTAACTGATTGCGCCACAGGACCTAAGATAGCTAGTAAACCTATGTAAGAAGTAACGTCACATAATGCAAACATCGTAGGACCAGAAACTGTATCACCAGGCCTTAAGTGTTTTTGGCTGGTCATAAACCCTAAAACTACACTATCCTTAGAAATTTCTTGTATTTCAAATTCATCAGCTATTTGTGGGAACTCAACCTTAATAAATTCATTAAGGTCTGGAATAGTCATTTTTAAATCCACGCTTCCCTCCAACCAAAATTAAGTTTACTCTATCTATCAGGAGGAGATTAAAAATGAAAGGGACACCATCAGACTCAATTCTTTTGCGGGAATGCCAGGATAACATTGAAATAGTTACATTGAACAACCCTGCCAAACTTAATGCGCTGAGTAACTCGATGCTGTTAAAGCTTCAGAACTGTTTTGATGAGATATCTTTAAAAAAAGAAATCAAAACGGTAATAATACGTGGAAATGGTAAAGCTTTTTGTGCAGGTCATGACCTTAAAGAAATGATGGCATCAAAATCAGATACTGATGGAGGAAAGGTCGCTATGGTAGACCTATTTAATCGTTGCTCTAAAATGATGCAAACAATTCAAATGATGCCTCAACCAGTAATTGCTCAAGTAAATGGGTTGGCTACAGCAGCAGGATGTCAGCTAGTGGCAACTTGTGACATGGCTGTCGCTTCTGAAGGATCTCAATTCGGAGTTAATGGGGTCAACATTGGCCTTTTTTGTTCAACCCCAATGGTAGCATTAACAAGGAATATATCAAAGAAGCATGCATTTGAAATGTTAACAACAGGCGAATTTATTAGCGCTCTGCGCGCTAAAGAATTAGGGTTGATAAATCGTATTTCAAATGAAAATGAGCTATCTGCTGAAACACTGAAACTTGCTAAAACCGTTAGCCAGAAACTTAGCGCCGCAGTTAAAATTGGTAAGAAAGCTTTTTATAAACAAATGGAAATGCCTTTAGAGGAAGCATACAAATATACAGGCGAGGTTATGGCTGAAAACATGGGCCTTTCAGATACACAAGAAGGTATCAATGCTTTCTTAGAAAAAAGGCCGCCTAATTGGTTTAATAAATAGCAAATGTTTAAGAAATAATTTTAAATTATTATATGTAAGTACTGGATTAAGAGAAGATCTTGTATTACTTGGAATATAAAATATTATATAAACATAAATATTTAACTACCCTTAAAGGAGAACAAAAATGGCTGGCTCACTTAATAAAGTAATGATCATTGGAAATTTGGGCGCAGATCCAGAAGTTAGAACTTTTCAAAATGGGAACAAGGTATGTAACTTAAGAATTGCGACATCTGAAAATTGGCGTGATAAAAATACGGGAGAAAGACGTGAAAAAACTGAATGGCACTCAGTATCAATTTTCTCAGAAGGTCTTGTTAAAGTTTGCGAACAATATCTCAAGAAAGGTTCAAAAGTTTTTGTAGAAGGCAGTTTGCAAACTAGAAAGTGGCAAGATCAGTCTGGAGCAGATCGGTATTCAACGGAAGTTGTACTGCAAGGTTTTGGAGGCACCCTAACTATGCTTGATGGTAGAAATGGCTCTAGCGAAGAATTTAATAAATCTCCAGACACTTTAGCACCAAATCCAAGTGAGAATTCTTTTTCTACAAACACCAATGATATTGACGACGAGATACCTTTTTAAAACCTATTCTTTCTAAGGTTTCTCACTTGAAATATCAATAACCTCGCGCACGAGGTCTACATCAATCCCGTCTGCTACAAATGTACTGCCAATGCTATTAGGAATAATAAACCTCAAATTTCCATCTCGCACTTTCTTATCTTGTTTCATTAATTCTATTAAATCGGTGCTTTTAAGGGTATCACCAGAGATTTGCCAAATATCAGTCATCATATTATGAGATTTCATGAAAGATCTAATACGACTTGGCTCTTCTTGAGAGCAAATACCGAGCCTATAAGATAAGTCAAATGCGAGACAACACCCAATAGACACACCCTCTCCGTGTAAAAGTCTATCAGAGTACCCAGTAGCCGTTTCAAGACTATGCCCAAAAGTATGGCCTAAGTTCAGTAAAGCACGTTCACCATTCTCTTTCTCATCACGGGCAACAATTTCAGCTTTCATTTTACAGCATGTTGAAATGACTTTGATGAGCGAAGTCTTATCACCATTTAATACTTTCTTTCCATTAGTTTCAAGCCACTCAAAAAAACTATGATTACCTAGAAGTCCATATTTGATAACCTCGCCAAAGCCAGACATAAGCTCTCGGTGTGTTTGCGTGCTTAATAAATCAACATCAATCAAAACTAGTTTAGGGTGATAAAAACTACCTATTAAATTTTTCCCAAACTTAGAATTTATTCCTGTTTTTCCACCAACAGAACTGTCTACCTGCGCGAGTAAAGTCGTTGGCAACTGAACACATCTTATACCTCGTCGCACTATAGATGCTGCAAACCCAACTAGATCACCGATCACCCCTCCACCTAGTGCTAAAACAAAATCATCACGTTCCAGTTTATTTTCAAGAATCCAATCAACAACTAATTTTAAATTCAACCAGTCTTTAGACATTTCGCCAGGATTCAAACTTAGTGATATTACATCAATCCCCCCTTCCACTAATGAAGAAGTAACCTTACTAAGGTAAAGCTTCTCAACATTCGTATCCGTTACAATTGCAACTTTTTTTCGTTTGAGAACCGGGCTTAAAAAAATAGGTAATTGTTTTATAAAGCCATTACCTATTTTGATGGAGTAGGAATTTTCTCCTAGATCAACATGTACATTAGAAGTCATTCGTCTCCCTCTCAAGGTAGGAATTATTTAACAGTTTTTTAATAATGACATTACTTGTCATAGCTATAGTATAATCCTCGCAAATCTCCACACAAATAGTAGCCATATCATAAATGGACTTCCTGTCGCTGTTTAATTTTTTTAAAACTTCAAAAGGATTGGTTACGTTTAATAAAGGTCTTGTTTTATTATTTTTTATTCTACTCCAAAGAAGATTGATGTCAGCATTTAACCAAATGGAAACCCCTTTTTGAGAAATTAATTTTCTATTAAGAGGTGTCGAAAAAGCCCCTCCACCAGTAGAGATAATTTTTGGTTTTCCATCCAAAATTCTATTTAAAATTTCTGATTCTCGCTCCCGAAAAAAAATTTCTCCATCCCGCTCAAAAATTTCGGCAATAGACATATTTGCAGCTTTAACAATTTCTTCATCAGAATCTACATGTTCTACATTTAGTGATTTACTTAGTGCATTTCCTACCGCTGTTTTTCCAGAACCCATCATACCAACGAGAACTATGGGTTTTTTTAAAATCATTTTTTTACCCTCATCAACCAAGAATTAAAATGTCATTCAATTATAATTAGTGGTATACTAAATAAAATCTTGGTATAATAAATTTTAACCTACAGTAAGATCATATAAAAATGGATGAAGTTATCAATGCTTAAAGTAATAAAATTTCTTTTTGTAATACTAGTAATATCAGTGGCAGTAAATTCGATTTATGCATATTTTGGAACGCTCCTTCCAGAACAAACACAAATTACCAAGTTGATTAACCTGGATGCAAATTAAGCTATTCATATTTTTATTTAACCTTTTTGTGTTTAGTACAATTGGGATTGGCTTCAGTGAAACCGAGAATAAAAAGCAACCTCTTTCAGCAATTGATTGGTTAACCGATCTTTACCTTAGAATTGAGGAGGAGCCTAATTTATTAAATCCATCTATTGAGGTAAACTCAGCATTTAGCACCGCTCAACCAACAAATCTAAATGCCACAACGGGATCCATTAGTGTAGCAAAAAAGAAACCTTTAGATCTCTCAAAAATTTTTATAAAAAAATCTTCATTTGAAAACTTAAGTAAGATGATTTCACAAATTGATAACGACATCCCCCCACCACTTTTATCTTTGTTTTATAAAATTCTTTCTACACACTATACTGAGGCTTTTGAGGAAGACAGCGATCATCAATTACTAAAGGCTCAAATTGATAAACTTTTAAATTTTGGAGCAGTCAATAAAGCAAAGTTCATATTGGATCATGAGAAAATAAACAGTAACTATTTTTTTGATAGGTGGTTTAGTATAAATTTAATTACATATACTGAACAAGAACTTTGCAAATCCTCAATTTCGAAGCAGTATCATCTCTCAAAATATAAAGAGAAAATTTTTTGTTTAGCAATTTTAAAAAATATAAAAACAGCAAAGTTAACCTTGACAGGTCTAGAGGCACTTGAGGTCATTTCCTTAAGAGATGAAGTTTTACTCTATAACCTCCTACATCCAGATATGGATTTACTTTCAAACTATGAAAATTTGGAAAGTAATATAACTCCATTAGATTACCGAATTTACAAACACATTGGGAAAAAATTATCACTTAAGAAACTTCCTAAGATGTACCATTATTCGACCTTACTTGGAGAACCAATCTGGGAGGTTAAAATATCCGCAACAGAAGGACTTGTAAAAACCGGTGCAGTAAGATTTGAAAAACTTATCTCAGCTTACTTGGAAGTACCTGCCGAGGCGACGGGTGAGTTATCTAAAAGGGCTCGATTAACTATTAATTTAGAAAAAAATCTTAAGTTAAAACTTACTGCAAACACCACAACTGAGTTTACAAAGTTATTTCTAGAGTTACAAAAAGTAGGGTTAGAGAGTGCAGCTATACGCCACTACTCGAATGACTTACTAAATCTAGTTAATAGTGAAAAAAACTCAAATAAAGTATTAAAGTTTCTCCTTAAGTCAGCAGACTTAAATACTTTGAGAAAACTAAAAAATATAAAAAAGTTAACACCAATTTATCGAGCCTTAATTTTTGACACTCCCCTAAAACGAAAACCTAATTCGAAGATAGCACACGCACTTTTAAACGCATCACAACAAAAATTAGTACCTATAGTCTTTGAAGAGTTGGTAGCAGAGGGAAAGTATGGGGATGCAATATTAAGTTCCATACTGTTACTTAGTGGAGAAAATTTAAAAGATCCTAAAAATTTAGAAGAAGGCATAGGTCTACTCAATTTTATGGGCTTAAATGAGTTAGCTAGGGAAACTTCAATCTACCTTCTTGCAAATAAGGTTGTAAAATGAATAAAAACACAGGACTCAGTCATTTAATAGAACAATTTTTAAATGCCCAAGTAGCTGAATTTGATGCAGCTGAAAATACTATCCTAGCCTACAAACACGACATAGGGCATTACGCTGATTGGTTAGCAAAGAAAAACTATAGCTTTCTTAAGGCAGACCAAACTCAGATTACAGAATATATTATTTATTGCTCTGATGTAGGGCTGGCTAGTTCCACGCGAGCGAGGAGGCTGTCTGCACTCAAAAAAATCTACAGCTTTGGATACGATGAAGGTTGGTGTAAAATAAACCCTGCAATAAAAATTTCTGGTCCAAAAAAAAATAAAACACTCCCCAAAACCTTAACTACTGCCGAAGTCAGCAAACTCTTAGAAGTCTCTGCTAATGTTGGGCGCACGTCCAATGATCGAAAAAGAAATCACTGCATGATGCACTTACTTTACGCAACAGGAATGCGTGTAACTGAATTAGTAAGTCTTCCAGCTTCTGCGGTTAGAGGTGACCCAAACATGATTTTAATAAAAGGAAAGGGTAATAAAGAAAGAATGGTTCCATTAACCTCTATCTCTCGAACTCTAATGTCAGAGTGGTTACTAATAAGAGATGGAATGGATACTCTTAATAGAAAAAAAACCGGCTCAACCTCAAAATTTTTATTTCTGTCAAATAGCTCTAAAGGCTATCTCACCCGGCATCGTTTTTATAAACTTGTAAAAGAGATAGCCTTAAATTCTAATATTGCCCCTAACAAAGTAAGCCCCCACACTCTAAGGCACGCTTTCGCAACCCACCTTCTTGGTAATGGCGCTGACCTGAGAACCATCCAAACTCTCCTAGGGCATACCGACATATCAACAACAGAGATATACACCCATGTACTGGATGAAAGGCTAAAAAGCCTAGTGTTTAATCATCACCCACTATCAAAGATGTAATAATATATTGAAAAGTTTTGAGTAGTTTCCATACTTTAAAGGAAAGTTTTATATTACTATAAATCATGTGTCTGGTTTTCTTTAAAATTTTATAATAGTGTCACTCACTCCTCAATTAAATATTAAAACCTAACAATTTAACCAAAATGGACACTCATAGTGATGAACGTTTTAACCGCTTCGATTAACTCAAATATCCTGATTACTGGGAGCAGTATAATATTACTGCTCTTCTTATCAGCATTTTTCTCCGGATCAGAAACCGCGCTAACAGCGGCTTCACGAGCAAAGCTTAGATCAAGAGCTGACAAAGGAGAGCCTGGCGCCACCAGAGCGCTTAAAATCACTGAAGACACTGAGAAACTAATAGGTTCGATATTACTAGGTAATAATCTAGTCAATATATTAGCAGCGGCTCTCGCTACAAAGTTGTTCACTGACATTTTTAAGGAATCTGGAGTGTTCTTAGCAACCGTCGTTATGACCCTTCTTGTTTTAGTATTTTCTGAAGTTCTTCCTAAGACTTATGCCATAACAAACCCTGAAAAAGCAGCTGCCAGAGTATCATCTCCAATAAGTTTTTTCATTCTCATATCTTCCCCATTAGTATCTGCCCTTCGTTGGGTTGTAAGGCAATTGTTAAAACTATTTGGTGTGAGAATAGATCCTAATTCACAAATCTTGTCTGTTCATGAAGAAATAGCGGGTACACTTGAGTTAGGGCGAAGAGAAGGAATTGTTGAAAAAGAGCATCGAGATCGACTACTTGGGGCGCTTGATTTAAATGAACGAAATGTTGAAGAAGTAATGTTACATCGTTCTGAAATTAAAATGATAAATGGAAGTGCACCGCCCAAATTAATAATTAGCCAGTGTTTAGAAAGTCCCCATTCACGTATTCCCGTCTATAAAGACGAGCCTGAGAATATAATCGGTGTTTTACATGTCAAAGATTTATTAAGAACTATGGAAAAATATTTTAATTCTTCAAGAAATGAAAATAAGTCATTAAAAGATTTTAATATAATCGATGTCATAAGGGAGCCGTATTTTGTCCCTGAAACCACCACTCTTGATGACCAGATGAGACAGTTCCTAAAGTTACGTACGCATTTTGCACTTGTTGTGGATGAGTATGGTGGAATTCAAGGTCTCATCACACTTGAGGACATCTTAGAGGAAATCGTCGGTGAAATCAGTGATGAGTTTGATGTAGATGAAGTGCAAGCAGTTAAGCCAAACACTGATGGGAGCTACACTGTTGATGGATCAATGACAATTCGTGATTTCAATCGTATTTCTGAATGGAGCCTTCCCGATGAAGAGGCTAATACGTTGGCTGGGTTAATAATACACGAAGCACAGTCTATACCAGCAAAGGGGCAAGTTTTTTCTTTTCTCGGATTTAGGTTTGAGGTAATTCAAGCACTGTCAAATCGGTTGACTAAACTTAAAATAGGTAAATTGTGATGCCTGAAAAGATAATAATTGATACTGACCCAGGGCAAGACGATGCAGTTGCCATCCTCTTAGCACTGGCATCACCCGATTGCGTTAATGTTTTAGGGATTACTGCGGTCGCCGGGAATGTTCCTCTTGATTTAACTTTAAGAAATACTCGAATAATCTGTGAGTTAGCAAAAAAAACATCTATGTCTATTTATTCTGGGTGTTCTAAACCGTTAAAAAGAAACCTTGTAACGGCAGAGCACGTACACGGAAAAACAGGTTTAGATGGTATCACTCTTCCAGAACCAAGTATGCCTGTTCAAGAGCTTCATGCTGTCGATTTTATAATAGATACCTTAAATAATAACCCTATTAATAGTATAACCATTTGCGCACTGGGACCGTTAACCAACGTTGCAATGGCACTCCTTAAAGAACCAAATATAGCTAAACGAATTAAGCAAATTATTTTAATGGGTGGAGCCTATTTTGAAGTTGGAAATATAACTCCAGCAGCTGAGTTTAATATTTATGTAGATCCTGAAGCTGCAAAAATAGTATTTAATTCTGGTGTTAAAATAACAGTTTTACCGTTAGATGTTACTCATAAGGCCCTTACTTCAGAAAAACGTGTAGAAGCTTTTAAAAATATTAACTCACCTGTAGGTAATGCAGTTGCCAAGTGGACAAACTTCTTTGAACGATTTGATAAGGAAAAATATGGATCCAAAGGTGCTCCATTGCATGACCCTTGTGTAATAGCATACCTAATAGAGCCTAATATTTTTCATGGAAGGTATGTTAATGTCGAAATCGAGACAAGCTCTGAATTAACCAGAGGTATGACTGTTGCAGACTGGTGGAAAGTGACCGATAGAGAGCCGAATGCAATGTTTATAGGTGACTTGGATTCTAATCGTTTTTTTGACTTACTTACCGAAAGATTATCAAAACTATGAATTCACCAAAATTTCATAATATCTACACCCAATTACCTAAAAGTTTTTTTTCTAGATCAACACCAACTCCTGTGAAAGCTCCAAGCGTGGTTTCACAAAATAAAAAATTAGCTTTAGAGCTCGGGTTTGATCTTGAGTGGATGTCTTCAAAAGAAGGTACAGCGATGTTTTCCGGGAATGATTTTCCTATAGGAGCTGATCCCATAGCACAGGTTTATGCTGGCCACCAGTTTGGTGGTTGGGCCCCAAGACTAGGCGATGGCAGGGCACATCTAATCGGGCAAGTGCAAGCTAAAGACGGGCGCAATTGGGATATTCAGCTTAAAGGGTCTGGACCAACGCCCTACTCAAGGTCAGGTGATGGACGAGCTTGGCTCGGACCTGTTCTACGAGAATATCTTGTTAGTGAGTCCATGCATCAACTTGGCATTCCTACTACTCGTGCACTAGCTTCGGTTGTTACTGGTGAAACTGTCTATAGAGAAAAACCACTTCCAGGTGCAATTCTTACCCGAGTTGCCCCATCACTAATTAGGGTGGGGACTTTTGAATACTTTTCGTCAAGGAAAGACACCGAAAGTATTTCACAACTTTTAGCGTACTCAATTTCCATTCACTTTCCAGAACTTGATCCTAAAGATGCGATCGGCTTTCTAGATGCCGTAATTTCAAAACAAGCTGAGTTAATTTCAAAATGGATGGGGGTTGGTTTCATACACGGAGTTATGAACACCGACAACACACATATAGGTGGTATCACAATTGATTATGGACCGTGTGCTTTTATGGATGATTATATCCCTAATAAAGTTTTTTCCTCAATTGATGTCAACGGTCGGTATTCCTACGAACAACAACCAAAGGTCATAGTTTGGAACCTTGTCAGGTTAGCTATATCACTCTTACCACTTATAGATGACACGGAATCGGAAGCCATAAAAAAAGCAGAACTCTCTTTAAGTAAATTTGACAAAACCTATCATGATAATTTCCGAAACTTATTTTTAAAGAAAATAGGTATGTCTCGTGAGGTAAATGGAGATTTAGAACTCCTTACTGACCTTTTGACTTCTATGACGAGTTTTAAAGCAGATTTCACTCAAACTTTTATAGAATTGAACCCACTAAACCGAGATTCAACCATAAGTAGTCCACTAAATTTCTTAAACGAGTGGAAAGTAAAATGGACAAATAGACTCGAACTAGAGAAGGATCCTTTTACGGTGATGTCACAGACTAACCCAAGGTTCATCCCCCGTAACCACCTAATTGAACAAGCAATACAAGACGCCATACTAGGAAATTATAAATTATTTAATGATTTAGTACTTGCTAGCGAAAATCCATTTAAAAAATCTTTAGAGAACGAAGCTCTTTACACCTCCCCAGGCACTGATAGCTTAGTATCGCAAACTTTCTGCGGCACATAATGCTACGAACTTAAGTTACTGGTATTTACTGTGTTTTCTTTCTATTCGAATGACTTTTATCTCGTTTTGGGCCTGAGCGTTTAAAATTCTTTTTAAATGTTTTTTTACCTTCTGGTTTTTTTGATTTTGATCCTTTTTCAGTTGAAACAATCCAACGGATCCCACTTTCAACTGATATTTCTTGTTTCATTAATTTTTCGATCGCCTTAAGCATCGCCATCTCATCCGAAGCACATAAGGTAATTGCAGTACCAGACTTACCTGCTCTTGCAGTTCGCCCTATACGGTGAATATAATTTTCAGGCACATTTGGTAAATCAAAGTTATAAACAAACGAAACATCGGGTATATCGATCCCCCTTGCTGCAACATCTGTTGCAACTAATGTCTTAACCTTTCCATTCTTAAATGAAGAAAGTGCTCGATCTCTTTGATTTTGACTTTTGTTTCCATGAATCGAGGCAACAGATAATTTATTTCTATCTAAAAACTTTAATAGTTTCTCTGCCCCACTTTTTGTACGGACAAAGACCAGTGCCAAACTATCTTGATGTGCACTTAAATGCTCAAGCAAAAAGTTACTTTTCTCACTTTTAGCAATAAAACAAATCTTTTGAACTACTTTATCTACAGCTTTACCAGAAACAGAAACCTGTACTTTGCGTGGATTTTTTAAAAAAGCCGCTGCAAGTTTTTCCATCAAAACTGGCATTGTGGCCGAAAATAACAGAGTTTGTCTTTCTGAAGTAATCAATTTGGAAATCTGCTCTAATGGTTTTATAAAACCCATATCTAACATTTGGTCTGCCTCATCTAGGACCAAGTATGATGTTTTACTTAGTGTCAAAGAACCTTGTCCCAGTAAGTCAATAAGTCTTCCAGGAGTAGCAACAAGAATGTCTGAACCTCTTGCAAGACGCTCTTTTTGTGGATTTATTGATAAACCTCCTACCACCATATTAATTTTTAAATGGCCATCGCCTTGAAAACTTTTTAGGGCATCGGTAATTTGCTTTGCTAACTCTCTTGTTGGAGCTAGAATTAGTGACTTAACTTCTTTACTTTTTGGAGCAGAACCTTCTTTTGCCAGGTTTTGGATAAGAGGGAGACCAAAAGCTGCAGTTTTTCCTGTACCAGTCTGAGCTAATCCAAGTACATCACGACCCTGTAAAATTATTGGTATTGCCTCTAATTGAATGGGTGTGGGATTTAAAATACCATTTACTTCTAACTTTTTTGCTAGCTTTTGTGTGATTCCCAAAGCTTCAAATTTATTCAAATGATATCCTTCTCAAAATTTATTATTAGTAAAGTACCAAGTAATATTTAAAAATAAATTACTAACTACATGAAACAGAATCAATTTGAGCAAACACAAAAAATAAATTCATAAACACTGGCAACCGTTACTCCGCGTCCAACTGAGCCTTTATCTGCTACAAGTCAAGAATGATTATTAATAGACCGTTAAACCTTTAACTCTTATCAGTTGAATTTTTTTATACTAATTCTTATTTATTAAGCTTTGTTTTAGATTAAAGATACATTATTAATTATCTAGCGTATGGGATTTATCAAACGTTCATGATTAATTAAAATATCTTATTAAAACTACATCAAATTATTTATTAACCTCAATCTAGGAAGATTCTGTAATGACTATAATAAAAAACGTTAAGGGAAGACAGATAATAGATAGTCGGGGAAATCCTACAATTGAAGTTGACGTTACCTTAGCAGATGGCTCATTGGGACGTGCAGCAGTCCCTTCAGGTGCATCAACTGGAGCATACGAGGCTATCGAAAGACGTGACAATGATCCCACAAAGTATAAGGGAAAAGGTGTGCAACTTGCGGTAAACTCTGTAAACTCAGAAATAAGAGAACGATTAATTGGAGCAGACGCGTGCAATCAAGTTAATATTGATCAAGCATTGATAACACTAGATGGTACTGAGAATAAAGGTCGCTTGGGTGCGAATGCCATCTTAGGGGCATCCCTTGCGACGGCACGGGCAGCCTCAATAGCTTTAAGAGAACCGCTTTATAGGTATATTGGTGGCGCTGAAGCAATCACTCTTCCTGTCCCAATGATGAATATTATAAATGGTGGAGAGCACGCAGACAACAAGATTGATATACAAGAATTCATGATTATGCCAACTTCTGCCACAAGTATATCTGAAGCAGTAAGAATGGGATGTGAAATTTTTCACACATTAAAGTCTGAATTAACCTCTTCTGGGCTTTCAACAGGAATTGGTGATGAAGGTGGATTTGCTCCAGACTTATCTTCTACAAGAGAGGCTATTGAGTTTATTTTAAAGGCCATAGAACAAACTGGTTACATCCCAGGAAAAGAGGTTTTTATAGCACTAGATTGCGCAGCAACTGAGTACTACAAAAACAACCAGTATGTGATTTCCGGGGAAGGGAAAAAGTTAACAAGTGACGAAAACGTGGATTACCTGAAGTCACTTGTCTCTGACTATCCAATTGCAAGCATTGAGGACGGTTGTTCAGAAGACGATTGGGAGGGATGGAAAACCCTTACTGATGAATTAGGGAATACTGTGCAACTTGTCGGTGACGACTTATTCGTAACTAATAAGTCTAGGTTGGAAATTGGTATAGACAGGGGTTGTGCGAACTCAATGTTGGTGAAATTAAATCAAATAGGAACACTCACGGAAACATTAGATGCGGTAGAAATTGCAAAATTAGCTGGCTACACTAACATACTCAGTCACAGATCTGGTGAAACAGAGGACACCACAATTGCTGACCTAGCAGTAGCCACAAATTGCGGTCAAATTAAGACAGGCTCTCTCGCAAGGAGTGACAGGTTAGCAAAATACAATCAGCTTATACGGATCGAAGAAGAGCTGGGCTCATTGGGGGTATATGCTGGGAGTAAAATATTAAAAAATCAGTAAATTTAATCTCGTTTTTTCTTATGATAGCGTTTATATATAATAACGATGCACAGTTAGTCGTTCAATAATCAGTGGAACCTTATAATGAACTATAATCCTAAATCAGAATTTTTAAAAATTATGTTGGAAAGAGGTTTTTTAGCTGACTGTACTAGTTATGAACGTATGGATAGCGCTTTATTATCAGGTGTTGTGCCAGGTTATATTGGTTTCGATGCCACCGCCTCTTCTCTACACGTTGGGTCATTAATGCAGATAATGATGCTTAGATGGTTACAGAAAACAGGCCATCAACCTATAGTTTTAATGGGTGGAGGCACTACAAAAGTCGGTGACCCAAGTTTCAGGGCAGACGAAAGACCTTTACTCACACCTGAAAAAATTAATGAAAATATCCACGGTATAAAAAGCGTATTTCAAAACTATGTTGATTTTAATCAAACTGATAATACTGCCATAATGGTTAACAATGCAGAATGGCTTGATAGTTTAAATTATTTAGATTTCCTTAGGGACATAGGTCGGCATTTTTCAGTAAATAGAATGTTAAGTTTTGAATCTGTAAAATCTCGATTAGATCGAGAACAATCTTTAAGTTTTTTAGAATTTAACTACATGATCCTTCAGGCATATGATTTCATGGAATTATATAACCGTTATGGGTGTTTGCTCCAGATGGGCGGCTCTGATCAGTGGGGTAACATTATAAACGGGATTGACCTAACCAGACGCACTCTAAGTACTGAGGTATTTGGAATTACATCTCCATTATTAGAGACTTCAGACGGAAAAAAAATGGGGAAATCACAAGATGGGGCAATTTGGTTAGATAAAAACCTAGTTTCTAGTTATCAATTTTGGCAATTTTGGCGAAATACGTCTGATGCGGATGTCGGTCGATTTTTAAAGTTATATACCGAACTCCCATTAAGCGAATGTAATAAATTACAAAGCTTACGTGGCGCAGAGATTAATGAAGCAAAAATTATTTTAGCCAATGAAGTTACTAAATTACTTCATGGTGAAGAAGCTTCACTAACTGCCCAAAAGACTTCTATAGATGTCTTTGAACGAGGAGGTTCTGGGGATCAGTTACCTACATTGGAGGTTACCCTAGAGGAGGCATCTGGTGGAATTTCTGTTGTACAACTAATTGTGAGAACAGGTCTGGCAAGTTCAGGTAAAGAAGCTAAGAGGTTAATATCTGAGAGTGGAGCCAAAATGAATGATAAAATTATCAGCAATCACGCAATTGTAATTACACATGAAGACTTATTAGAAGACATTAAGCTTAGTGCAGGAAAAAAACGTCACGCATTAGTTAAGTTAAGTAACTAATGTCATTAAAATAAAGTAAATAGAATTACTTAAAGCTAGATACGTTTTCCATAAAGTCAGGATCACCCGAAATTGAACCGCTTTGTCCATCACCCTTTTTAATCATATCCAGGACATCTAGGCCTTTAACTACTTTACCTATGACAGTGTATTTACTATTTAGAAAACTACCCTCACTGAACATAATAAAAAACTGACTATTTGCAGAGTTAGGATCTTGAGACCTAGCCATTCCAACTATACCTCTATCATAATTAATATCCGAAAACTCGGCTACTAAATCAGGTAGCTTCGACCCTCCCATGCCAGCTCGTTTGAGGTTTCCTGATATATTTCCGTACTGAACATCACCAGTCTGAGCCATGAATCCATCAATAACTCTATGAAAGGATACGCCGTTATAAAAACCCTCATTTACTAATGTTATGATCTGTTTGACATGGTTAGGAGCTATATCTTCAAAAAGATCTATCGTAATTTCACCTGAAGTCTGACCCTGAACACTAATGACAATCCCCGAAGCAAATGCCGGACTGGAAGCGAATACTAATGTTATTAGTAGAGCTCTAAGCATCAGCAGCAACTTTCATGCTAATCATCTTATCTGGACTTTGTGGTGGTTCTCCTCTGACAATAGAGTCTACATGTTCCATGCCTTCTATTACTCTGCCATAAACAGTGTACTGCCCGTTTAAAAAATTGTTATCACTAAAATTTATAAAAAATTGGCTGTTGGCACTATCTGGACTTTGAGATCTAGCAGCACCAATAGTGCCTCGATCGTGCGGTAATTTAGAAAACTCAGCCGGTAAATCTGATAAATTTGAACCGCCCGTACCCGCTGAACTTAAATTAAAATCTTTTTCGGTGTTTCCGTTTGATACATCTCCGGTCTGAGCCATAAAGCCATCAATAACCCTATGAAAAACCACATTATCGTAAGCACCCGATCTTGCTAACTCTTTCATTCGCTCACAATGCTTAGGAGCAACATCGGGAAGTAACTCTAATTTAACCTGACCATCTTTAAGTTGAATTAGTATAATATTCTCAAGATCTAATTTATCGTTCATAATAAAGCTCCTAAATAAATAATTTGGGCTAAACTAGACAACATGGTAGTTTTGTAAAGCCCTTTATTTTCGTTTATTTAACAATGCATTTTCTACTTCTGGGGTTACAAATTTTGACACATTTCCGTTTAACCTAGAAATTTCCTTTACTAGTCTGGACGCAACAGCTTGATGCTGTGCCTCTGCCATTAGGAAAACCGTCTCAACTCCATCATCCATCGACCTATTCATTCCCACCATTTGATATTCATACTCAAAATCAGATACAGCTCTTAACCCCCGGATTATCACGTTCGCATTCACCTCTCTGGCGCAATGGATTAAAAGGTTTTCAAAGGGATGAACTATAACTTCTATGGAAGATTTTTTCTGGATTTTCTTACACTCAGCTTTTATCATGTGGACCCGTTCATCCAGAGAAAACATTGGTGATTTATCAGCATTAATTGCAACCCCAATAACAAGCTTGTCTACTAAAGCAATCGCTCGAGTAATTATGTCAATGTGGCCGACCGTTATGGGATCGAAAGTCCCAGGATATAACCCAATACGCATCTTAGTATACCTGTTCAAAATTATACAAAAAATAGATCTTATAACCCTGTAACATTTTCAATTTTAAAACAACAGTCACAAAAATAGTTAGATAAAGTAAAAATTGATAAACAAGGTCTTTTAAAGATTAATTTACATGTTTATAGCTAAGTTAAATTTATTACCACATTTCTATAGCTAACTTAAATTTATTAAAGGGGAATATCATGCAAGAGCTCACTCACTACGTTAATGGCGCACACATCAAAGGCACATCAGATAGATTTGGGGATGTCTTAAACCCAGCAACTGGAGAAGTTCAAGGTAAGTGTCCACTATCAACTACAGCTGAAGTTGAGACCGCAATCGAAATTGCTGCAGCCGCCCAGCCAGCCTGGGCTTCAGTTAATCCTCAGAGACGATCTCGGGTTATGATGAAATTTGTTGAACTTCTCAATAGGGATATGGACAAACTAGCTGAAGCTCTTAGTCGAGAGCACGGTAAAACGCTACCAGATGCAGCCGGGGACGTCCAAAGGGGCCTTGAGGTAGTAGAGTTCTGTATTGGGGCACCACACCACCTTAAAGGAGAGTTTACAGATAGTGCAGGACCAGGGATTGATATGTACTCCATGAAACAACCTCTAGGAGTTTGTGCGGGCATAACACCTTTCAATTTCCCTGCTATGATACCAATGTGGATGTTTGCTCCCGCAATTGTATGTGGAAATGCATTTATTTTAAAACCGTCTGAACGAAACCCTTCAGTTCCATTAATGCTTGCCCAACTTTTGGAAGAAGCAGGACTTCCAAAAGGCATTTTACAGGTAGTAAATGGTGACAAGGAAGCAGTAGACGCAATACTACATAACCAGACGGTTCAATCTGTCAGTTTTGTGGGTTCTACACCTATAGCCGAATATATCTATGCTACAGGGTGTGCAAATGGTAAAAGAGTTCAATGCTTTGGTGGTGCAAAGAACCACATGATTATTATGCCTGATGCCGATTTAGACCAAGCGGCAGACGCATTAGTCGGTTCTGGTTATGGTGCTGCAGGAGAGAGGTGCATGGCTATCTCAGTGGCAGTACCAGTTGGTGATGAAACAGCTGACAAACTTATTAAAAAATTAGTTCCACGTATTGAGGCTTTAAAGGTTGGACCATACACTTCTGGAGAAGATGTAGACTTTGGCCCAGTAATAACAGCCGCCTCAAAAGCTAACATAGAAAACTTAGTGCAATCAGGGATTGACCAAGGTGCAAAATTGGTAGTCGATGGAAGAGGCTTTAAATTACAAGGTTATGAAGACGGGTTTTTTGTCGGAGCTCATCTATTTGACAATGTTACTACCGATATGGATATCTACAAAAAGGAAATCTTCGGACCTGTATTGTCAACAGTTAGAGCAAAAACGTATGAAGAAGCTATACAAATGGCAATTGATCACGAATACGGAAATGGGACATCTATCTTCACTCGAGATGGAGATACAGCAAGAGATTTTGCAAATAGAATAAATATTGGTATGGTTGGAATTAACGTACCGATACCTGTTCCATTAGCTTACCACACATTTGGTGGCTGGAAAAAATCTATGTTCGGAGATCTTAACCAACACGGAACAGATGCATTCAAATTCTTCACAAGAACGAAGACCATTACATCTCGTTGGCCTTCAGGTATCAAAGAAGGTGGGGAGTTCTCAATCCCAGTCATGGAATAAAATTTATGGGTATAAAAACTTAATTCACCCTTAATTACTTAAGGAAAGCTATTGGATTTTTCACTTTCAGAAGAACAGGTTGCTATTTTTGATCTCGCTAAACAATTTGGACAAGAGAAAATAGCTCCACACTCATTAGATTGGGAGAAATCTGGTAATATTCCAAAAACTTTGTGGAAGGATATAGCGTCCTTAGGTTTTGGAGGTTTATATGTTTCAGAAAAAAATGGTGGGTCAGGCTTAAGTCGACTTGATGCAACGTTAGTTTTTGAGGCATTAAGCATGTCTTGCCCATCTGTAGCTGCATTCCTATCAATTCATAATATGTGTGTTTCAATGATAGATAGGTACGGATCAAAAGAGTTAATCAGCAAAATATTACCCGATGCTTTAACAATGGAAAATGTTATTTCTTATTGCCTAACAGAACCAGGGTCGGGTTCAGACGCCTCGGCGTTAAAAACACGGGCAGAGAAGACAAATAATTGCTACGTGTTGACTGGTACCAAATCATTCATATCAGGGGGCGGCTATTCGGATTCTTACCTTGTTATGTGCCGAACTGGTGAACTTGGACCAAAAGGAATATCAACGATTTATCTCGAGGATGGATCAGCAGGCCTTAGCTTTGGTGCGCTAGAAGAAAAAATGGGTTGGAGAGCACAACCAACACGCCAAGTTCAGCTTGATCAGTGCGAAGTGCCCTTATCTAATTTAGTTGGAACCGAAGGTGGTGGTTTTTCTTACGCAATGGCTGGCTTAGACGGCGGAAGACTTAATATATCGGCATGCTCACTTGGGGCGGCACAACACGCGTTAAATAAAACTCTATTGTATATGAGCGAGCGACAGGCTTTTGGACGAAATATCGATCAGTTCCAAGCTCTTCAATTTAGGTTGGCTGATATGGAAATTGAATTACAGGCATCCCGTACTTTTCTGAGGCAAGCCGCTTGGAAGTTAGATAATGGGGATGCAGATGCTACTCACTTTTGTGCAATGGCAAAGAAATTTGTTACAGAGGCAGGCTCTAAAATAGTAAACGACTGTTTACAACTTCACGGGGGTTATGGGTATCTCACTCAGTATGGTATTGAAAAACTGGTTAGAGATCTTCGTGTGCACGAAATTTTAGAGGGCACTAACGAAATAATGCGTCTGATTGTAAGTCGAACGATGCTCAAAAAGTAGACAAGTTATGAAAAATTTAATTATAAAAGTAGAAAATAATGTTGGTAAGATCACTCTAAACCGGCCGAGTGCACTTAATGCGCTTACTTATGAAATGATATTACAAATAGAGAAAACATTAGACGACTGGTTAACAAAAAATATAGATTTAATAATTATTGATGCTGTGGGTGAAAAAGCTTTTTGTGCTGGCGGAGACATTACAGATTTATATCAAAGCGGGTTAGAAAGAAAATTCTCGTATGGTCAACAATTTTGGCTCGATGAATATCGATTAAATGAAAAGCTTTTTAATTATCCAAAACCAATAGTAAGTTTCATGCAGGGATTTACTATGGGCGGTGGCGTAGGGTTGGGATGTCATGTGAGCCATAGAGTAGTCTGCGAAACCAGTAGAATTGCGATGCCAGAGTGTACTATTGGGCTAGTGCCAGATGTAGGTGGTTCTTATATTTTAGCTAGAGCAAAGAATTTTTTAGGGGAATACCTAGCCACTACTGGTTATAGAATGGACTCAGATGATGCTATTATGGTTGGATTTGCCGACATATATGTTCCAAACGAGCATTGGAAGGAAATAAAGGCTGAATTAATAAAAACTCGAAATACCTCAGTTTTAAGTCAATTCAAACAAACACCCATCGCAGGTCAATTAAGTAAAAACTTAACGGTAATTGAACATTTTTTTTCTAAAAGTAACTTATTAGAGATTTTAGATAGCTTATATGAAGATAACACAAGCTTCGCCAAGAAAACTATAGAGTCAATTGAACGTAATTCTCCATCATCTGTACTGTGCACGTTTGACATAATTAGAGAACTCAAAGCAATAGATGATCTCACTATTCGCAAATGTCTTGCGTATGAGTATAGGTATACATACCGGGCACTCGAATTTGGAGATTTTATAGAAGGCGTTCGAGCGCAAGTAATTGACAAAGATAGAAGTCCAAAATGGAAACACAAGCATATAAGGAATGTACCTCGGTCTCATATAGAAAAAATGTTAGAGGTACTTCCTGAAGCTGTAAACAACTGGGAGAATTGAGTTATGAAAATTGGCGTAATTGGATTGGGTAATATGGGTGAGCCAATGGCTAGAAATTTGGTACAAGCCGGTTATGAAGTGCGGGGTTTTGACATAGCCATCCCCTGCCCCGGAGATATCAAAACAGTAAAAAGTGCCGCGGAGTTAGCTACCTTGTCCGACGTTGTGATTACTATGTTGCCCAGTGGAAGTATAGTTAAGGAAGTTGCCAGCGAAATTTTACCCAATATGGCTAAAGGGTCGATACTGCTAGATTGTTCAACAATAGATGTAGAGTCTGCTCGCATAGTTGCCGATACAGCAGCAGATAATGGAGTATTTATGGCCGATGCACCTGTATCTGGTGGTGTTACTGGTGCCGTCGCTGGAACTCTAACTTTTATGGTAGGTGGATCTACAGAAACTTTCTCAACTCTCAAGCCTCTTTTTGACATAATGGGTCAAAAAGCTGTGCACTGTGGTGATGCAGGAAATGGTCAGGCGGCTAAAATTTGTAATAACATGATACTGGGTGCAACAATGATAGTAACCTGTGAAGCTTTCTCCCTTGCTGACAAATTAGGTTTAGACAGAGAGAAAATGTTTGATGTCGTAAGCACTTCATCAGGTTATAGCTGGTCAATGAATGCATACTGCCCTGCCCCCGACATTGGGCCTATGAGCCCAGCTGATAATGATTATAAACCTGGTTTCTCTGCTGACTTAATGTTAAAAGATTTGCGCTTGAGCCAACAGGCTGCGAAAGCAGTTGATGCCGACACCCCTTTAGGAATGCACGCAACATCCCTATACCAAACATTCGTTGAAATGGAGGATGGTCAAGGAAAAGACTTTAGTGCGATGCTTCCAAGGTTTTCCAAGAGAAATAGAACAGACACTTAAAGATTTATTTTTTTAATTTGTAGTAATGGCGCGGTTGACGGGACTCGAACCCGCGACCCTCGGCGTGACAGGCCGATACTCTAACCAGCTGAGCTACAACCGCGCACTACGCTAGCATTAGTCAACTAGCATGTCGGTATTAGGTCTGGAATTGGGTTACGTCAACCCGTTATGAGGGTCTTAATTCATTTTTATCTGTATTTTAATATTTTATGTAATTTCAATAGTTATTTATGTTTTTAAAATTAAGTATTCATTACACATTCTATTTTAGTTTATGTCTCGAGAAAGCTCTGTTAGAGCAGATCTAAGTTTTAAAACATAGGAGTAAAGTATGGAAGATTATTCATCAAAAACCTGCGAGGCTTGTAATGCTGACGCACCAAAAGCAAGTAAAGAATCAATTTCTAATTTTTTAGTTAAACATGGCGGTTGGAGCTTATCGACAGACATAGAGTTTCCACAAATAGTTAGAATTTATAAGTTTCCTAAATATACATTAGGCCTAAGGTTTGTGAATTTAGTAGCTGAGCTGTCAGATGCGGAAGGTCACCATCCAGATATTATTCTAGAATATGGCCAAGTTACGGTAAAGTGGTGGAGTCATAAAATCCAAAGTTTGCATGAAAATGATTTTATTATGGCTGCCAAATGTGATCTGGGTTATGATAATTTAAACATCTAATACCTTACATAAGTTCTACCACACTTTACCTCTAGCTACTACCTGTTGTTGTGTGAGGACTTGATCATCTTTTATAAAAACCACATGATCCACCATATTACTTACAACGCATGCGTGGTTTGGTATAACTTGTATACGTTGACCAACTCGTAAGTTTGTTGGTGTGCTAGAGGTTATACATCCATGCTCTTCAGACAACTGAGAAATTGTTAAGTCTGGATATCCAACAATCAACCCATGACCCTTTAACCCCATTAAATCCGAAGTAAGAACTTTAGAGCCGGCATCTATAACTGCTCGATTTGGTGTTGGAGTTGAAATAACCGTTGAAAGAATAGTTAGTGCGCAGTCCTCTATCGTACAAGCTCCAGAAACTATTAATGACTTATCATTATAAATATATGTTCCAACTCTATACTCTGTTGCCAGGGGAACTTCGTGAGCCTTCCACATTTGGGGGGACCCCCCTATGGAAATAGTCTGAATTTTTAACCCGCTTAATTCTATTAAATTTTTAGCTTCATTAAAAAAATTATTCATGGTCGTTGCTGCATTAGACTTGGGTGGATACGTCATAAGCCCCGCAAAACTCACTCCAGGAAGTTCGCTAACTCTTAGAGCTAAATCACAAGCTTCTTGAGGTGTTACTACCCCACATCTCAAAGCACCAGTATCTACCTCAATCAAAATTGGTAACTCATTATTAAGGCTAGAAAAGGCTTTTGATAGTCCTTCTATGCATTCAATATTGTCCGCGACTACAGATAGTTTTACTCGCTCAGATATTCTCTTTAAACGCTCGAGCTTACTGCGGCCAAGAATATTGTAAGAAAGTAATATATTTTTTATCGAATGATCTAGGTCACCATCCAACATTGCCTCCGCTTCACTAACTTTCTGACAAGTAATTCCTACCGCTCCAGCATCTATCTGCAGATTTGCAAAATATGGTAATTTGTGTGTTTTAATATGAGGTCTAAGGTTTAACCCCTTCTCAGTACAGTAGGTTTGATATTTATTAATATTACTTTTAGCTATTTTGGTATCTATTAATACTGACGGTGTGTCTATTTCTGTGTACATAGTAAGGCCATCCTAAAGTTACATCTATTACTTTATTGCTCACTTTTTAAAACCATTAAGGGTATTATCCAGCTTTAAACTCCATAAGTTCCAACTTATAATATGAATATAATAATATCGATTATGTTATCTTTAGCAAATGGATACCTCTAAAGTCTTAAAGAGAATTTAACTAAAAAGTTAAAATTATCTCCTGTTGAAAGTTTTTCTACGTAGTTTAACAAAATATTAAGAAAACTCTCTTAGTAACAATTCACGGTATCTAGAGTTATTGTTAAGTTTTATTAAATAAAACAATGTCTTTTGATATTACTTCACAACTCCAATTACGTTGTTGAGCAATTACATCAAAAGTTTTTTCACAATAAAATACAACGTGTGTTGGATCTTTTCTGTAATACCAGTTTTTAAAAAATTTATCCTTTGTCATAAAACTTGTCATTATACCCAGCCAACCTTTATCTTTTAGCAACGAATTTAGTGTATTAAATTCTTTCGATGGTGCGAAAAAATGCTCTACTGTTTCCGTGCAGCTAATAAAATCATATTCTTTTGAGAAAATAAATTCATTTGGAAAAAAGAAAGGGTCATATAAGTCCATAGGAAACTGTTCAGATCTAAACATATCAACTAATGCAGGACCGTGACCGCAGCCATAATCCAAACCCTCAGCATTCTTAGATAATTTAGTTTGAAGTGGGATTGATAGTTTAGATAAAAACTTTCTATACCTAAGATCAGAGATATTATTTTGATGCGTTAGGTAATGAATTTTCTCTTCTGCCGGGCTTAACAAATTAACTCTATCCAAAAACTTTGCCAAACATATTTTACATTCTAAGTACTTTTTTTGATCTATAATATCAAAAACTTCTACTAAATTGCTTCCACATACAACACAATTCATAATGTAATTAATCCATTTTATTTATCTTAGTCTTTTACCAACCATTTACCTCAACACCTAATGAAAATTAATTTCGAAGAATTAGGTGACCATCCTCAATTTCTTCATATATTGGGTTTTCAGGGATATGCCCAACTGGGAAAACTGGGGAGGGAATTGGTTTGAAGTTCATATCATTTGAGATATTTTTTTTCTTAGGGTCTGCGATCGGAACCGCCGCCATCAATGTCCGTGTATATTCATGTTGTGGGTTTTCGAAGATTTGTGAACGGCTCCCAACCTCTACAAGTCTGCCCAGATACATCACACCTACTTTATGTGAAACACGCTCAACGACTGCCATGTCGTGGCTAATGAAAAGGTATGACAATCCAAGTTCATCTTGCAGAGACATCATCAAATTTAGAACCTGTGCTTGAACTGATACGTCAAGTGCTGATACAGCTTCATCTGTTATAACTAAGCTTGGATTTACTACAATTGCTCGTGCGATTGCTACTCGTTGCCTTTGCCCACCTGAAAGTTCATGAGGAAAACGCCTAAGGAAGGATACTGGTAACTCTACTTTCTCTAAGATATCGCGGACGATATCATCCACTTCAGACCCGGTAGCTAAACCGAAATTCTTTAATGGTTCAGCTATCTGCTCACGGAGCCTCATATAAGGGTTTAGAGATGCATAAGGGTCCTGAAAAACCATTTGCATGTCTCTCCTGGCACTCCGCAATTCACGTCCATTTAAAGATATAATATTCTTTCCATCCAAAAATATATCACCTGATGTTGGCTCAACTAGCCTTAGGATAGAACGTCCACAACTGGATTTTCCACAGCCAGATTCGCCAACAAGTGCCATTGTCTCCCCACGGTTTATAGTAAACGAAACATTTTCAACTGCATGAACATTTGCCACTTTCTGACGAAAAATACCTCCATATACTGGGAAACGTGTAACTAAGTTCTTAACCTCCAAAAGAGTTTTTTTCTCAGTATCTATGACTTCTCTTGCGGGTTTAACCGCCACTGCCACTCCTGGAATATTCAAAGGGCTAGGTAGCGATGTGCCAGCCATTTGACCCAATTGTGGAACAGCAGCTAATAATGCCTTGGTATAATCCTCCTTGGGAGAGGAAAAGATATCATCCACTGATCCCTCCTCAATTAAATTACCTTGATACATTACCACCACTCTGTCTGCCATTTGCGCTACTACAGCCATATCGTGGGTAATGAATAGCACTGCCATTCCTGTTTCTCGTTTTAGTCGATTGATTAAGCTAAGTATCTCTGCCTGAATTGTGACGTCTAATGCAGTTGTTGGTTCGTCAGCAATAAGTAAGCGCGGCCGACACGCCATTGCCATTGCAATAACTACGCGCTGTCTCATTCCACCAGAAAGTTCATGAGGATACTGACGGAGCCTTTTTTCAGGATCAGGGATTCGAACCTCTTTAAGTAATTCAAGAGCCTTCTCGCGAGTTTCACTAGCAGATAAGTTGGTATGGAGCCGTAATCCATCTGTGAGTTGTCGTTCGATTGAAAATACTGGATTAAGTGATGTCATTGGTTCTTGAAAGATCATACCAATTTCGTTGCCACGTATGGATCTCATTGTACCGGCATCAACTTCAGAAAGGTTAACTGTTTGTTTTTCATCCCGTGATAAGAGCATCTTACCACCAGTTATCTGTCCGCCCCCAAACTCAACGAGCCGCATGAGGGAAAGAGATGTAACAGATTTTCCAGAACCACTCTCCCCAACTAAACATACTGTCTCACCTGGGAAAACTTTAAAGCTAATATCATTTACCGCAACAACTGTCCCACCATCAGTTTCAAACTCAACTCGAAGGTGATCCAAAGAAATGACTGGGGTATCAATCTGTGTATCTAACTGAGAACTAGGAGCCTTATTTTTAGTCATGACTGTGACCTCGGGTCAAGTACGTCACGAAGGACGTCACCAAACATATTAAGCCCTAATACAGTTAAAGCAACCGCTGTACCCGGCACCAAAGCAGTCCAGGGAGCACGATCCAGATAGTCTCTTGATGCCTGTATCATTAATCCCCAAGAAGCTTCTGGTGGCTGCGTACCCAATCCAAGGAATGACAGTCCTGCTTCTGCAAGAATAGCAAATGCGAGGCTAATGGTAGACTGTACAATAACCACTGGCATAATATTTGGTAGAACATGACCAATAATTAGACGAGAATTTGTAGCACCAGACGATCTTGCAGCCTCAACGTAAGGCATTTGAGCTACTCTAAGAGCTTCACCTCGAATAAGTCGAGCAAGATATGGAGTGAATGCAATTCCAATAGCAATAATAGTGTTTTGTAAGTTAGGACCGAGTACAGCGCTAATTGTTAGAGCTAAAAGAAGCGCTGGAAAACTAAGGAGGGTATCAACAAGACGCATGAGAACATTATCAGTGCGTCCACCAAAATACCCAGATATAAGTCCTAAGGGAAGGCCGATCACTAGGCTCATTAAAACTGCAGATGTCGCTATGTTAATCGACGTTCTTGCTCCAAGCATTACCCGATAGAACAGATCTCGCCCCAACTGATCAGTACCCATCCAGTGTGCCATGTTGGGGGGAGAAAGGCGTGCCCTCATATCCATTCTAGTGGCAAATTCAGGAGGAATAATAAGGGGTGCGAGGACGGCTATCAAAATGACACAGAGTACTAGAGTGATTCCTATTATACCCTTAAAGTTTAAAAATTTTCTTAATATATTCACTTTAATTCAATCCTTGGATCAAAAATTGGATATAATAAATCTACCAATAAATTGACCAACATTACGACAGCTGCAATTATAAAAACGGTCGCCTGTATTAGGGGCATATCCCGGTTTAAGAGAGCTTGATAAGTGAGCCAACCCATTCCAGTATAATTAAATAAGCTTTCCATTACTATTATTGACCCAAAAAGATATCCCATTTGAAGGCCTGCCACAGTCATCACTGGGCCAATTGCATTCGCGAGACCATATTGCCAAATAACAGTTTTCTCTGCCAAACCCTTAGCTCGAGCTACACGAATGAATTCCTGACTTAATATTCCCGTCATTGTAGCACGTGTCATGCGAGTAAGGTGAGCCATCAACCCAAGTCCAAGAGCTAACGACGGCAAAAAAGCGTGTTTGAGAGCCAATAGGAAATCTTCGTTTGGATGTACGAAACCAGATGAGGGAAACCAACCTAGAGCTCTTGCAAAAAGTAGTATTAGCATTATTCCCCAAAAAAAATCAGGAAGACTTACACCAAGTATAGACACTGAGCTACCTGCCGTATCTTGCCATCGATTTTTGTAAACAGCAGACCAAACCCCTAATGGAATAGCAAGAGTAAGCGCTATGGTCATAGATAACAGAACGATAAGTGCGCTTGCTGTCATCTTTTGTAATAAAATTGGACCAATAGGTTGCTTAAACAGTAAAGAATTGCCCCAGTCACCTGTCAGCATGCCAAAAATCCATCGACCATACTGATAAATTAACGGGTCGTTTAGTCCTAGACTTTCTCTAAGGTTAGCCAATGCTGCAGGGTTAGATTGTGTACCCATAATCATCATAGCGACATCGCCGGGCAAAATATTTGTAACTGTAAACGTAATAATTGAAATTAGGAAAAGTGTCACTGCCATAGAAAGTAGCCGCTGGATGAAATATGCCATGGTTAACCTTTACGAAACCAGTGTAAGTGGAGCGCGTTATACGCTCCACTAATCAATTATTCTTTTAGCCACACTTTGTGAAAGTGGTAGGTGGCGCCATCTGCATTAACTAGCGTATCAAGACCGCCCACACTTTTTTGTGCTCCAAAAGAACTGTTTCGATGCCAGACCACGATATCGTGAACTTTATCAAAAACACGTTGTTGAACCTCTTTATAGATATCTGCTCTTGCCGCATCATCTATAGTTACACGTGCTTTCTCTGTTAGTTCATCAATAACTGGGTCGTTAATACCGCGGTAGTTAAACCCACCTGTTGAGTTATAAAGACTATAATATAGAAAATCCTCTTCCCAGATAGAATTAAAATTCATCATAGACATCTGGAAATCTTTATCCACCCAAACTTGGCCCAACCAATCTGCCCACGTCAACTGCTCTATAGTCAGTTCAACACCAGCTTCGCGAAACCACTCTACTAGAATTTGAGCCGCTTCAACATGATACGGATAATTAGTTGTAGCTTTAAAGACCACTTTCAAGTCTCCAGGACCGTAGCCAGCTTCTTTCAAAAGTGCCTTAGCTTTAGCTATATCTTGTGGCCGTTGCGTGAGATCTTTATTGTATGAAGCACTACTGGAAAATCCTGGTGAAGCTGCTGTTTTACCTTGCCCCCAGAGAGCCCCTTGCAATAACACTTCTTTGTCGATTATGTAGTCAACTGCCAATCGAACGCGTTGATCCTGGAATGGCTCAAACTTGTAATTCAAATTTACAAAATCAAAGACACCGTGTGACCAACTTAAAACTTCAAGGTTCTTATCTGCCTTAATTTCATCAATTCTATCGGCTGGAATATCATTGATAAGGTGCATTTCTCCAGTTCTCAAACCGGTAAGGCGTACCGTAGGTTCAGTAACCTCACGTGCAATTAATCGCTCTATACATGCCGGACCGTTCCAATAATCATCAAAACGCTCAAGCTCAACTTCATTCCCAATTTCACGTCGAACAAACTTGAATGGTCCTGCCCCTACAGGCATTGTTCCCTGTGTTTCAGCAGACCCTTCAGGAATAATAGCTCCAGCTCCCAGAGCAGCAAGTCTGCCAAGAAACGGTGCATTAATTTTATCCATCTTGATTATAACAGTTAGATTATCTGGTGTCTCTATAGATCCAACACTATTAAATACCGGTTTATTTACCGCTCCCGTGTCAGGATCCATAACTTTTTCAAAACTGTACTTAACGTCAGCAGAAGTCATATCTGAACCGTCGTGAAACTTAACTCCATCACGAAGCTTGAACGTATAACTCATTCCATCTTTACTGACTACATAACTTTCAGCTAATTCGGGAATAATGTTTAAATTCTTATCAGTTGTTACAAGTCCATCGTGAATATTTTGTAGAATTCTCATAGTTGATATAGTGCCGGTCTGATGTGTGTAAAGGTTCTGAGTTGTTTCAGAATGACCCCAAATAAGCGTTCCACCTTTTACAGGGCATGACGCGGCCCAAGCCGGTGACAAAAGTCCTAAGATTACAGTTGCACCAAGAGCGGATATTGCATTATGAATTATTTTGCTTTTCATTGTTTTATCCTTTCATTTCATAACGTAGTTGTGTTTTCTTGTTTAAATTTTCTACGGTCCCTTAAAAAGAACTCTATCTATGCAACCAATAAATCAAAGGTTCATAGGATTTTCTGCTCAAATTATGACAGCTGAATTTATAATTCTGGCCGTTTCTTAAAAACACTAAGCTCCTTTTCTAAAGCCATTCCAAAATTTAGAATTTTTTCTTCTTCAAAGAGGCGTCCCCAAAGTGAAATTCCGTGCGGAACTAAAAATTTTTCTCCAGTACCAGCTTCTCCTGTGTTGAGTTTACCCTCACCCAAAGATGCCGCGCCTCGTGAGGCAAGTTGTTCAAAGCCAGCCCTAAGATGAAGGCACGGGTGCCCCGTGAAATTACTGGCAACAAGCATAGGTCCAGTATCGAAAGGCCCTATCAGCACATCAATTTCACTAAAAAGATTATCGAGAGCCTTCATTACCAAATAGCGAAGCCTGTCCAATTGAACATGATCGACAGCTGAGAGGAATCTAGCTTTACGAAATGTATTGGGCCACGCACCATCGTCTTGCCAAGTGAGAGTATCATCTTCATTAGACAGGGTAAGCTGTTCAAAAGCTGCACCCGCTTCCGCATAAAGAATGTTAATTAGTGACATATATGGAAGGTCTTCTAGTTCGACCTCTTTA
>CAJIZW010000089.1 GCA_905181985.1 uncultured Paracoccaceae bacterium
TAACCCGTCAATACGATTATTTCCTGGACGATCTGGAATGATGATATTTTTGTCATCCAAGATTTTTACGAAGCCTGCTGGATCGCCTTTAGGGGACACATCAAGCCTAGTTCCATCAGAAGTTGCAATCGTGCAAAAGGTTGAATTTTCGATAAATTTTATGCAGTGAGCATCCAGGAAATCAATAATCTTGACAGCAGCTCTTGGCGATATACCACCATAAATTTCTCTTAATCTTTCCGGGGTCATTTGTACCTCCGTAATTTTTCAATACGAATTTAATAAAGTTAACGATGAATTATTACTTAGGAATTGTAAGGAATTATTAATTGTGCTTTTATAAAACCCTTAGAATAATGCAAGTTCTAAATTATAAAAAGTAAAAATAAATGAAAAAACCAATATATCGTGCAGATCATGTCGGAAGCCTTTTACGCCCAGATTCTATAAAAAATGCAAGAAAAGTTTATAATGAAACTTCTTCAATCAATGCAAAAGATCTCAAAGATGTTGAAGATCACGAGATTAAAAACTTAATTTTAATGCAAGAAGTTGCTGGTCTAATGGCTGTAACAGATGGTGAACAGCGAAGATCCTTTTGGCATTATGATTTTATGAGTGAGCTTACAGGATTAGAAATGGAAGAAAGAGCACCAGATTCAGGGGTTCAATTTGCGGGGGTCAAACTGCGGCCAATTTTTCCTACGATTACAGGTAAAATAGACTTTCCAAAGAATCATCCACATTTGGACCATTTTATGTTTGTCAAAGATAATACAAAAGTGACGCCAAAGATTTCTATTCCTGGACCTTCTTGTTGCCATTTTCGTACGGCCTTGGAAGATATTCAACCAACAGAATATGCAGACATAGAACTTCTCACGGCTGATATAGCTCAAGCATATAAAAAAGCTGTTACTGCCTTTTATGAAGCAGGGTGTCGCTATCTGCAAATGGATGATATATTTTTTGCTTACTTGTGTGACCCAAAACATAGAGCGTCAGCAATTTCAAAAAAGCAAGATCCAGACTATCTAATCAGTCGATATGCCTGGATGATGCATGAAGCAATTAAAGATCGGCCTGAAGATATGACTATAGCAATGCATATGTGCAGAGGGAACTTTCGGTCTACGCATGCCGCTGAAGGAGCTTATGATGCTGTTGCTGATACAGTTTTTAATAAGACTGGCGTTGATGTGTTCTTTATGGAGTATGATACTGATCGGGCTGGTAGTTTGGAGCCATTAAAATTTCTAACAAAAGGTCACCAGAGAATTATGCCAGGGTTCATAACCACTAAAACTGGTACTTTAGAAGATAAAGATTGGTTAAAAAGGCAATTTGATGAGGCCAGCAAGTATGTAGATCTTGAGCAGCTGGGAATTGCCCCTCAGTGTGGTTTTGCTTCTACAGAGGAGGGAAATTCTTTAACTTCAGATGATCAGCGCCGGAAATTAGAACTAGTTGTAAGTACAGCAGAGGATATATGGGGTGGGGTCGATAAATAATCAATATTTTCTATTACTGATTTCATAAAAGTCAAATAAAACTCAATAATACGGCGTCAATAATTTTTGCTACTTTACGCGTTTGTAATTCAAATTTTTGATTTAAATCTTTCATCGTTTTTACTCCAGTTAGTCTAAGTATAAAAGAGTGACCACTAGTACTTATTTTTTCAAACTTCTGGCTTGGATCATTAATCAATCTAGTCGCCATATTCATTTCTATTAAAAATTTATAAGTTTGTAGGATTTGGTTAAGCTGTGTTTTAGTTATTAACCCTGATTCAAAGCCAGCTATTAGGCCAGAGGAAACATCACGTGTTACCTTTCCATTTATAAGGGTACTTAATTGAGAAAATAACTCAATGTCTTGCATTCTTCCTATACCTTGTTTGTACTCCCACTCATTATTATTTGAATCTGTTGTTTGAATCTTTTTTCTCATTTCCTTTAACGATCTAACAGCCACCTCTGCCTGTACATTTTTTATTAATTGCAATCTAAAATCTTCGATATAAATTGATAGTTCAGGGTTTCCGCAAATAACTCTGCCGCGTGTGAGTGCCAGATGCTCCCATGCCCATGCTTCGTTTGTTTGGTAGTCTTTAAAGGAAGTCCATGAAGTTGCTACAGGACCCTTACGTCCTGAGGGCCGTAATCGCATATCGACTTCGTAAAGCTTACCTTGAGACATCTCTACCGTCATTGCTGTCACCAACGCCTGAGTAAGACGTGTATAGTATAGGCGTGAGTTTAATGGAGTTGGACAATCTGAAAACTCGATACCTTTGGCGTCGTAAATCACGATTAAATCTAAATCAGAGGTAGAGTTTAAGTGAGTTGCCCCTAGTGAACCCATACTGAAAATACTGGCCCCTCTACCTGGTGGTTTACCATGTTTTTTTGAGAATTCAGAAATTACTATTGGAAATATTACTTGTAAAACTGCTTCAGCTAGTTCGGCATATTGAGTTCCTGCCTGATTAACGTTTGTAATGCCTCTGAGTAAGTGCACTCCAATCCTGAAATGCCACTCTTTCTTCCACTTCCGCGACACCTCTAGCTTTTGCTCATAATTAGTTTCTAACTTAATTAGATTACTAAGTTGATGCTCTAAATTAAATAATTTTGGCCATGGGGTCCAAAAATCTCCTCCTATTACAGCGTCAAATACTATTGGACTTTTTGCCAGGTGATTTGCTAGTGCTGGAGCCGTTCCAACGATATCCACTAATAAGTCAATTAATTGAGGGTTTGCCTCGAAAAGGGAAAATAGTTGTACGCCAGCTGGTAGTCCGACTAAGAACTTATCAAAAGCAATTAGTGCATTGTTAGATTTATCTGTTAGCCTAATTTTTTCTAATATTTTAGGACGCAATCTATTAAATATATGTTCAGCTCTTGGAGATCTGAGTGACGGATAAGATGGCCATCGATTAACTATTTTTGTCTCCATCTCAGAAAGTGGGAATGTTGGCTCTGGTTTGGTTGGCTTAAAGAAACCCTCAGTAAGTTGGTTTACTTCTTTAAATCGGCTTAAAAGATCCGTTTTAAGTGAATCAGGAGTAGTCCCCATCATACAAGAGAGGCGTTCCATACCCTCAGTAGATTTTGGTAAATCATGTGTTTGAGCATCATGTATCATTTGTAATCTATGCTCTATAGTTCGATATACAGTATAATGAGAAATTAGCTTTTCTGACACAATTTTATCTATCCAGCCTTTTTCTGATAGCTTTTCCAAACCAGCAATAGTTCCGAGGACTCGCAAATCTATATCTCGCCCTCCAGCAATTAGTTGTCGAGTTTGTGTAAAGAATTCAATTTCACGAATACCACCAAACCCAAGTTTTATATTATGCCCTAATAGTTTTAATGGTCCCCCTAATCCTTTATGCTGCCTAATGCGGAGCCTGATATCATGTGCATCTTCAATAGCAGCAAAATCTAAGTACTTTCGCCAAACAAATGGTGTCAAAGTACGCAAGAAATTAGTTCCAGCCCTTATATCACCTGCGACTACCCGAGCCTTAATGTAGGCAGCTCTCTCCCAAGTCCTCCCCAAACTCTCATAATACCGTTCTGCCGTGTCGGTTGCTATACATACAGGATTCACAGAAGGATCTGGCCTTAAGCGAAGGTCGGTTCGAAATACATATCCGTCCTCAGTTAAATCGCTAAGTATACTACTCATAAGACGTGTAGCCCTAATAAACCCTTTTCGTGCTTCAAAATATTTTTCTTCGGAGAATTGTGTTTCATCAAAAAAACAGATTAAATCAATATCAGATGAATAATTCAGCTCATGTGCGCCCATTTTTCCCATTGCTAGAACAAACATTCCAGTTTTTTCTGGTGAGTGATCAATTTCTAAACCAGGTATGCTCCCTCTACTTAACTCTGTTTCTAATGCAACTTTTAAAGCTAATTGACATGCTAAATCTGCAAAACGAGTGAGTATATTAGTAACATCATTTAGCTCCCAAATACCTGAAAGATCACAAAGCGCAGACCAAAGCGCCACTCTTCTTTTGGTTACTCTCAATGCCGTTTTTATTTCTGAATTC